>NZ_JBHYMS010000108.1:0-9746 GCF_042743185.1 Inquilinus sp. NPDC058860
GTCTCGGTGGTCGCCGCCCGCTTCAGCGGCCCGGTGCTGCTGAAGCTGTCAGCCCAGGCCGCGCCGGTGCTGGGCGCCGCCGCCGGCGCTATGGTCAACCTGGCGTTCCTGGAGCATTTCCGGCGCCTGGCGCGGGCCCATTTCACCGTCCGTCGGCTGGAGCGCACCCACGGCGCCGCGGCGGTACGGCTGGCCTATGAGAGCCTGCGGCCGCCGCCCGACCCGACGGCGCTGACGGAACGGCGCGGCCGCTCCTGATTCGGCAAGGCCCCTCTGTCATGCCCGGCTTGGCCCGGGCATCCAGAGAGCGTCGACATCTTCTGGATTGCCGGGTCAAGCCCGGCAATGATGGCGGAGAGTAATGGTCATTATAAATTTGTTATATAAATGATCATATGTTCAAGTTATGTAAATTGACGGATCGCGCGATTGCGCCGCTCTTTCTGCCCGAGGCTGCCATGACCACCGCCACCCTCGCCCTTCCGCTGCTCGACCTGTCCCGGCTCGACGCCGGCCCGGAAGCGCGCCAGGCCTTCCTGGGCCGGCTGCGCGCGGCTGCCCGGGATGTCGGCTTCTTCTACCTCGGCGGGCACGGCGTGCCGGAGTCGCTGGTCGCGCAGGTGAAGACGGAGGCGCGCCGCTTCTTCGCCCTGCCCGAGGCCGACAAGCTGGCGATCGAGATGGTGCATTCGCCGCATTTCCGCGGCTACACCCGGGCGGCGTGGGAGCGGACCCGCGGCGAGCCGGACTGGCGCGAGCAGTTCGACATCGGGGCGGAGCGGGCGGCGATCCCGCAGGGGCCGGGCGTGCCGCCCTGGCTGCGGCTGCAGGGGCCGAACCAGTGGCCGGCGGCGCAGCCGGAGCTGAAGACCGTGCTGCTGCGCTGGCAGGCGGAGCTGACCCGGGTGGCGATCCGCCTGCTCGAATCCTTCGCCGCGGCCCTGGGCCAGGCCGAGGACGCGTTGGAGCCGATCTATGGCGACACGCCGAACCAGCACATCAAGATCATCCGTTATCCCGGCCGCGAAGCCACCGGCAGCAGCCAGGGCGTCGGGGCGCACAAGGATTCGGGGTTCCTCACTTTGCTGCTGCAGGACACCCAGCGCGGCCTGCAGGTCGAGGGCGAGGACGGAAGCTGGATCGACGCCGAGCCGGTGCCGGGCACCTTCGTGGTCAATATCGGCGAGCTGCTGGAGCTCGCGACCAACGGCTATCTCCGCGCCACGGTGCATCGGGTGATCACGCCGCCGGCCGGGGCCGACCGGCTGTCGGTCGCCTTCTTCCTCGGCGCCCGGCTCGATGCCACCGTGCCGCTGCTCGACCTGCCGCCGGCCCTGGCGGCGGAGGCGCGCGGCCCGGCCAGCGACCCGCAGAACCCGCTGTTCCACGACGTCGGCCCGAACTACCTGAAGGGCCGGCTACGCTCGCACCCGGACGTGGCGCAGCGCCACTACGCCGATGTGCTGGCGACCCAAGCCGCCATCGCCTGAACACGCCGCGCCAACCGAACCACAGGTCCATCATGATCCGTACCCTGACCGCCCGCCTGGCGCGGGCGGCGATCGCTGCCGCCTTGCCTTTCGCCCTGGCCGGCGCCGCCGCGGCGCAGGACGCGCCGCTGAAGGTCGCCGCCGACGCCGTGCCGCATGCCGAGATCCTGGCCTTCGTGCAGAGCCAGGCGCCCGACCTGAAGCTCGACATCGTCGAGCTGTCGACGGCCGTGAACCCGAACGAGCTGCTGGCGCATGGCGACGTCGACGCCAACTACTTCCAGCACCTGCCCTATCTGCGTTCGCAGGAGGAGGCGTTGGACGAGACCTTCGCCGTCGCCGCAGCCGTGCATATCGAGCCGCTCGGCGTCTATTCGCGCAAGGCGAAGAGCTTCGCCGAGGTGAGGGACGGCGGCACCGTCGCGGTGCCGAACAACGTCACCAATCTCAGCCGCGCCCTCTACCTGCTGCAGGACCAGAAGCTGATCAAGCTGAAGGACGGCTTCGCCGAGCCGGACAAGCAGCTGGCGACGCCGAACGACATCGCCGAGAACCCGAAGCACCTGAAGGTGCTGGAGGTCGAATCGGCGCTGCTGCCGCGGGCGCTGGACGATGTCGACCTGGCGGTGATCAACGGCAACTACGCGCTCGAGGCCGGCCTCAGCCCGGCCAAGGACGCGCTGGGGCTGGAGAAGGCCGAGAACAACCCCTACGCCAACCTGCTGGTGACCACGCCGAAGCTGGCGGACGACCCGCGGATCAAGCGGCTGGCAGAACTCCTGACCTCGCCAGCGGTCGCGAAGTTCATCCGCGACCGCTATCAGGGCTCGGTCATTCCCGTGAACGGCTGACGTTGTCGGCGCGCACGAAGTCGACGAAGGCGCGCAGCGCCGCCGGCATCTGGCGCTGCCGCGGGTAGTACAGGAAGAAGCCCGGAAAGGGCGGCGACCAGTCCTGCAGCAGCGGGACCAGCCGCCCTTCCGCCAGTTCCGCCGTGACCATCTCCTCAAACACGAAGGCCAGGCCCGCGCCGTCCAGCGCCGAGCGGATGATCAGCCATTGCTCGTCGACGATCAGCGGCCCGGCGGGCGGCACGGTCAGCTCCCGCCCATCCTGCTCGAACTCCCAGGCATAGACCTGGCCGCTGGGGAAGCGGTACCCGATGCAGCGGTGCTCGGCCAGGTCGCGCGGCGTCTGCGGCGGCGCGCGGCCGGCGAGATAGGACGGGGCGGCGACCACGATCAACCGCTGTTCGCCGCCGAAGCGCACCGCCACCATGTCGCGCTCCAGCTGCTCGCCCAGGCGGATGCCGGCGTCGAAGCCGCTGGCGACGACGTCGACCAGGGCGCTGTCGACCGCGACCTCCAGCCGGATGTCGGGATAGGCGGCCAGGAAGCGCGCCACCATCGGCGCCAGCACCAGCGCCGCCGCCGGGATCGAGGCGTTGATCTTCAGCGTGCCGACCGGGCTGTGCCGGAACTGGTTCACCTCCTCCACCGCCTCGGCGATGTCGCGGAAGGCGGGCTGCAGCCGCGCCAGCAGCCGTTCCCCGGCCTCGGTCGGGGTGACGCTGCGGGTGGTGCGGTTCAAGAGCCGCACGCCCAGCCGCTCCTCCAGCCCGCGGATCGCGTGGCTGACGGCCGAGGCCGAAACGCCCAGCTCGATCGCCGCACGGCGGAAGCTGCGATGCCGCGCCACCGCGGCGAAGGCCGCCAGATCGGACAGGTCGGGACGGGCCATTGCTGAACCTTGTTCATCAGCTCATGCGCATATCTACGGATTATCGCATGGTCGCCCAAGCCCCATTCTCCTGCCGTGCCGCCGGTCACGACGACCGGACGGCCTCCGAAGCAAGGAGAAGGACCATGGACAGACGCGCGCTCGGCCAGGACGGCACCACCGTCTCCGCCATCGGCCTCGGCTGCATGGGCATGTCCGAATTCTACGGGCCGCGCGACGACGCGCAGTCGCTCGACACGCTCGCCGCGGCGCTGGAGCACGGCATCGACTTCCTCGACACCGCCGACACCTACGGGCTGGGCCACAACGAGGAGCTGGTCGGCCGCTTCCTGAAGAACCGCCGCGACCAGGTGGTGCTGGCGACGAAGTTCGGCATCGTGCGCGAGCCCGGCCGGTACGAGCGCCGGGTCGACAACTCCCCCACCTATATCCGTGCCGCGGCCGAGGCCTCGCTCAAGCGCCTCGGCACCGATGTCATCGACCTCTACTACATGCACCGCCGCACCCCCGAGGTGCCGATCGAGGAGACGGTCGGCGCGATGGCGGAGCTGGTGCAGGCCGGCAAGGTGCGCCAGATCGGCCTGTCCGAGGTCTCGGTCGAGACGTTGCGCCGGGCCCATGCGGTGCATCCGATCGCGGCGGTGCAGAGCGAGTATTCGCTGTGGAGCCGCGAGCCGGAGGGAGGGATGCTGCAGGCCTGCCGCGAGCTGGGCACGACCTTCGTCGCCTATTCCCCGCTCGGCCGCGCCTTCCTGACCGGCGCAGTGACCGACACCTCGTCGCTGGCGCCGGACGACTTCCGCCGCGTCCACCCGCGGTTCGCCGGGGAGGCGCTGGCGCAGAACCGGCGCCTGGCCGAGGCGCTGGCGGATTTCGCCTCCGGCCTGGGCGCCAAGCCGGCCCAGGTGGCGCTGGCCTGGCTTCTGTCCAAGCACGACAACGTCGTGCCGATCCCTGGCACCAAGCGCCGCGCCTATCTGGCGGAGAATGCCGCGGCCGCCTCGATCCGGATGACCCCGGACCAGGTGCTGGCGCTCGACACCCTGTTCGTGCCCGACGCCATTGCTGGTGCGCGCTATACAAAGGAGGGGATGACAGGCATCGGCCTGTAACCATCGGTCGCCTTGCCGCCTGGGTGCGCCCCGGCTATCCAGGCGGCATGCGCATCCTGTTCGTCTGCACCGGCAACATCTGCCGTTCGCCGACCGCCGAGGCGGTGATGCGGGCCAAGCTCGCCGACGCCGGCCTGGACCACGCGGTCGACAGCGCCGGCACCCAGGGCTTCCATGCCGGCGAGCCGCCGCACGCCCCGGCGATCCGGGCGGCGGCGGCCCGCGGCTACGACCTGCTGCCGCTGCGCGCCCGCAAGCTGGAGCGGGCGGATTTCCGCCGTTTCGACCTGATGCTGGCGATGGATCGCGGCCATCTCGACCGGATGCGCCGCCTGGCCGTCGCCGGCCCGGGCCGGATCGGCCTGTTCCTCGACCACGCGCCGGGGCTGGAGGGCCGGGACGTGCCCGACCCCTATTACGGCGGCAGTGCCGATTTCGAACATGTGCTGGACCTGGTCGAGGCCGGCTGCGACGGGCTGATCGCCGCGCTGCGCGAGGGAAGGCTGGGTTAGTCCGCCGTGGCGCACACTGCCCGGCCGCGGGCCGCGGTCCGCTCGGGGCCGAAGATCGCGAAGCTGACCGCGGCCAGGGCCCAGGCGCCGATGCCGCCATACAGCATCACCCAGCCGAAACCCTCGACCAGCGCGCCGTGGACGGCCGTGCCCGACGGGTCCAGCGTCACGAGCCCCGGATAGGCTTGCGGCAGCGCGGCGAGATTGCCGGCGGCGACGGACGCGGCCAGCGCCTGCAGCTGCGATGCGTCGAGAGCGCCGGCCACGGCGTCCGGCAGCGACCAGCGGATCCCTTCCACCAGGATCAGCCCCATCACCGCGATGTTGATGGCCAGCGTGATCAGCCGGGCGCTGATGTCGATGCCGGACGCCATGCCCGCCCGGTTGGCGGGGACCGACCCGGTCGTGGTGTTGGTCACCGGCGTGCTGGTCAGGCCGAGCCCGATCCCGGCCAGGAGCGTGCCGGGCAGCACGGTCAGCCAGCCGGCCTGCTCGACGCCGGCGCCCAGCCACATCAGCAGAAAGCCCGTCCCCATCACGGCCATGCCGAACGGGATGACCATGCGCGGGCCGCGGCGCTCCAGCAGGCGGTCGGCCAGCGGCGGGGTGATCAGGAACGGGATGGTGTAGGCCAGCAGCAGGAAACCCACGGTGCGGCCGTCCAGGCCGAGCCCGCCCTGGAAGTAGATCGGCAGGTAGATCATGAACGGCCAGTAGCAGCAGTTCATGCCGACGCAGCCGATGATCGCGCCGCTGAACCGGCGGATGCGGAACACCGAGAAATCGAACATCGGATGCGGGTTGATCCGCTCCGCCACCACGAAGGCGGCGAAGCCGGCGAGGGTCAGGACGGCGAGTCCGATCGCCGTGGCGCGGCCGAGCTCCGCCCCCTGGGTGATCAGGAAGGCCAGGCCGAACACTGCCAGCGTCAGGGTGGCGATGCCGGCGACGTCCAGCTTCCGGGCGTGCGGGTCGCGCGATTCGCGGATGCCGATCAGGGCCGGGATCAGCGCCAGGACAGTCAGCGGCACATGGATCAGGAACACCCATTGCCAGCTCGACCAGGTGACGATCAGGCCGCCGATGATCGGGCCGAAGCCGAGGCCGACGCCGCTGATCACGCCCCAGGTGGTGAAGGCGCGGCCGCGCTCGCGCCCGTCCTGGAACTGGTGCGAGATGATCGCGACCACGCAGGTGAACATGGCGCCGCCGGCCAGCCCCTGCAGGAAGCGGGCGGCGATCAGCAGCGATACGCTGTCGGCCAGCCCGCACATCAGCGAGGTGGCGCCGAAGGCGACCGTGGTGACGGTGAAGACGCGCTTGCGGCCGTAGCGGTCGGCCAGGGTGCCGGTCGCCATCAGCACCGTGGTGCAGGCGATGGTGTAGGCGTTCATGATCCATTGCAGCCCACGGAAATCGGCGGGCAGCGCCGTCTCCAGCGTCGGCAGGATGACCGGCACGCTGGAGATCTCGAGGCCGAACATCAGCGACGCCAGGCAGACGCCGACCAACGCGGCCGTGTTCCGGGCAGATGGGGACAGAGCCATGAGACTTCTCTCGAAGCAACAGGCCGCGCCGTCGCGCCAAAGGCTTGCGCGAACCGGTGCCGGCGCGGCGGAGGGTGGTGGGGTGGGCCGCTCGATCGGGCCTGGACCTGACTCTGGCCAATCCGCTTTCATGATGGAAATGAATTAATTTTGTGGCGTCCATTTTCCGCCATCATATATTTGTGAGATGGATTTCGACCCTGCCCTGCTGCGCGCCTTCGTCGCCGTCCATGACGCCGGCGGCTTCACCCGCGCGGCCGAACGGCTGCACCTGACCCAGTCGGCCGTCAGCCATCAGATCCGGCGGCTGGAGGAGCAGGTGGGCCGGCCGCTGCTGCACCGGACCACGCGCAAGCTGCTGCTGACCGAGGACGGCCAGGAGTTCCTGCGCCATGCCGAGCAGATCCTGCAGGCGCAGGACATGCTGACCCGACGCTTCCTGCCTTCCGCGGTCTCCGGCGTCGTCCGCTTCGGCGTGCCGGAGAATTTTTTGGGCGACCGGCTGCCGCATCTCCTTCGCCGTTATGCCCGCGATTTCCCCCAGGTGCGGCTGGAGGTGGCGGTCAGCGTCTGCCTCGACCTGCGCGCCAAGGTCGAGGCGGGCGAGCTCGATCTCGCAGTGGTGATGTCGCGGCCGGGCGAGACCGGCGGCACGGTGCTGCGGCGGACCCAGTTCGTCTGGGCCGCGGCCGAGACCTTCGACTGGACACCGGGCACGTCGCTGCCGCTCGCGCTCGCCCCGCCGCCCTGCCCTTGCCGCGCCATCGCCGTCGACGCCATCACCGCTTCGGGCGTCGAGTGGCATACCGGCTTCACCTCGGGCAACCAGCACGGGCTGCGGGCGGCGGTGCTGGCAGGGCTGGCCGCCTCGATGATCGCCCGGGACGAGATCGAGCCGGGAATGAAGATCCTCGACGGCCGCCACGGCCTGCCGCCGCTGCCGGAGGTGGAGTTCGCCCTGATCTGGCGGCCCGGCACCACCTTGCCCTGCGCGCGCGAGCTCGGCCGGCTGATCGTGGAATCGGCGGAGGCCGCGCCGGCGCTCCTCGCCCGGGCGGTCTAGGCGGCGACCGCCCGGCGGCCGGGCCTCAGTCGGGCGCCATCTGGCAGTTCGGCCCGACCCACTTGTTCATCGAGGTGTCGAGCTCGTTGTCCATCTCGGCGGCGCCGCAGACCGGATAGCGATCATCACCGCGCCGTTCCATGCTGAGGGCACGGTAGCGCTTCACCAGGGTGTCGTGATCCGGCGGTTGCTCGCGCTCCCGCTTCATCGAGAGCTTCATCACGCAATTCGCGAAGGAATCGGTCCCGTCCTGAAAGCCGAATTCGCCGCACTTCTGCCTGTCGGCAGCGAGCTGTTCGGCGTGATCCGGGCCGCTGATGCATCCCGGCAAAAACAGGAGAAGCAGAGTGAACCAGGCTGAGCGCCGCATTTCCCCCTCGCGATGGCTGTGCCCCCAGGCATCTCCCCATGACGCGAACGCGCCGTCAAGACGATGGCCGGCCGAACGGGACCTACCCCTTGATCGCCCCGGCGGTCAGGCCGGCGACGATCTTGCGCTGGAACATCAGCACCAGAACGATCAGGGGCAGGGTGACCACCACCGAGGCCGCCATGATCGGGCCGAAGGGGTATTCGTAGCGGCTGCCGCCGGAGATGGTGGCGATCGCCACCGGCACCGTGCGGTTCTCGTCCGACAGGATGAAGGTCAGGGCGAACAGGAACTCGTTCCAGGCCTGGATGAAGGCCAGCAGGCCGGTCGAGGCCAGGGCCGGGCCCATCAGCGGCAGCAGCACGCTGACCAGCACCCGGCCGCGGCTGGCGCCGTCCATCAGCGCCGCCTCCTCCAGCTCGCGCGGGATGTCCTGGATGAAGCCGGTCAGCACCCAGACGGTGAAGGGCAGGGTGAAGATCAGATAGGCGAAGGTCAGCGACCCCAGCCGGTTGTACAGGCCGAACCAGCGCACCAGCTCGAACATCCCGGACAGCACCACGATCTGCGGGAAGATCGAGATCATCAGGATCACCAGCAGCACCGTCCGCCGCAGCGGGAAGTCCAGCCGGCCGAGCGCATAGGCGGCGCCGATGGCGAGCACGAGCGAGATCCCGGTGGCCGAGCCGGCGACGATCAGCGAGTTGACGATCGAGCCCAGGAACACCGGGTCGTGCAGCAGCGCCTTGTAGTAGACCAGCTCGAAGGCCGGCAGCAGCGTCGCCTCGAACAGCGACGCCCCGGTCTTCAGCGAGGACACGATCGCCCAGTAATAGGGGAACAGGGTGTAGATCAGCACCAGGATGACGGCGACGCCCAGCCCCACGGTCTTCAGCAGCCGGCGCCGGCGGTACCGGGCGGCGGCGCGGACCATCGCCATGTCGGGGGCGGCCACGGCGGTCATCTGACGGTCGTCCGGTCCAGCCGGATCGCGCCGATGATGACGATCGCGATCAGGGCGATCAGCAGGAACACCCAGGTCGAGGCGGCGGAGCCGTACCCCAGCTCCTGGAAGCTGACCAGCTGGTTGCGGGCATAGATCGTCATGGTCATGGTCGGTTCGCCGTTGCCGCCGAGAACGTAGCTGAGGTCGAACATGCGCAGCGCGTCGAGGGTGCGGAACAGCACGGCGACGCCGATCGGCACCCGCAGCATCGGCAGAGTGATCGAGACGAGGCGCTTCCACCACGACACGCCGTCGACCCGTGCCGCCTCGTGGATCTCGCCCGGGATCAGCTGCAGCCCGGCCAGGATCAGCAGCACCATGAAGGGCGTGGTGATCCAGACGTCGACGAAGATGACGACGCCCAGCGCCAGCGACGGGTCCGCGGTCCAGGCCACGCCCTTGTCGATCAGGTGGAGGTCGATCAGCAGCCGGTTGATGATGCCGAACTGGTCGTGCAGCAGCCATTCCCAGATCTTGGCCGAGACCACGACCGGGATCGACCACGGCACCAGGATGGCGGCGCGCAGCACGCCGCGGCCGGGGATCGCTTCGTTCAGCAGCAGGGCGATGGCGAGGCCCAGCAGCGTCTCCAGCGCCACCGAGACGATGGTGAAGACCAGCGTGTTCCCGACCGCCCGCCACCATTGCGGGTCGCGGGCGACGTCGATGAAGTTGTCGAACCAGACGAAGCCGTAGGTGGTCGGATCGTCCAGCGTGGCGTCGGTGATCGAGAAGAACAGGGTGCGCAGCAGCGGCCACAGCGCCACCAGCACCAGCGCCGCCAGCGTCGGCGCCAGGAACAGCCACCCGGCCCGCCGATGCGATCGGGCGACCCGGCCGGTCATCGACGGGCCTCACTGCTCGAGTCCCCCCTCCCCTTGCGGGAGGGGGGTAGGGGGAGGGGGT
>NZ_JBHYMS010000109.1:0-9741 GCF_042743185.1 Inquilinus sp. NPDC058860
CAACCCCCTCCCCCTAGCCCCCTCCCGCAAGGGGAGGGGGGACTCCGTTTTCTCCGTCATCGGGCTCTCTCTCATGCCCGCCTCTGACCCCGACGCCCTCTCCGTCTCCGGCCTCTCTCACCGGATCGGCGGGCGCGAGATTCTGGCGGAAATCGAGGTCGCGGTGCGGCCCGGGACCTTCACCGTCCTGCTCGGCCAGAACGGTGCCGGCAAGACCACGCTGTTCTCCCTCGTCACCCGGCTCTACGGCGCCCAGTCCGGCCAGATCCGGGTGTTCGGCCGCGACCTGGCGCAGGAACCCGGGCGGGCGCTGGCGCTGATGGGCGTGGTGTTCCAGCAGCGCGCGCTCGACCCCGACCTCTCGGCCCGGCAGAATCTGCGCTACCACGCGGCGCTGCACGGCATGCCGGGACCCGTCGCCCGGTCCCGCATCGCGGCGGAGCTGGAGCGGGTCGGGCTGGCGAAGGAGGCCGACCGCAAGATCCGCAGCTTCTCCGGCGGCGAGATGCGGCGCATCGAGATCGCTCGCGCCCTGCTGCACCAGCCGCGCCTGCTGCTGTGCGACGAGGCGACGGTCGGGCTCGACATCCGCAGCCGCGCCGCGATCCTGGCCGATGTCCGCGGCCTGGTGCGCGACCGCGGCCTGACCGTGGTCTGGGCCACCCATCTGATCGACGAGGTCGAGGCGGCCGACCCCACCATCATCCTGCATCGCGGCCACATCCTGCGGCAGGGGCCGGCGGCGGCGATCATCTCCGATCTCGGCGCCGGCGGGCTGCAGGACGCCTTCCGCCGGCTGACGGAGGCGGCATGAGCACGGCCCAGGAGATCCCCGCCGGGCCCCTCGGCATGGTCACCCTCGGCGGCGCCTGGCGCTGCCTGCTGGGCATCCTGTGGCGCGAGGCGCTGCGCTTCGTGCACCAGCGCACCCGCTTCCTCTCCGCTTTGGTGCGGCCGCTGGTCTGGCTGTTCATCTTCGCCGCCGGCTTCCGCTCGGTGCTCGGCGTCTCGATCATCCCGCCCTACGAGACCTATATCCTCTACGACGAGTACATCGTCCCCGGGCTGATCGCGATGATCCAGCTGTTCAACGGGATGCAGAGCTCGCTGTCCATGGTCTACGACCGCGAGATGGGCAGCATGCGGGTGCTCCTGACCAGCCCGATGCCGCGCTGGTATCTCCTCACGGCGCGACTGCTGGCCGGCACGCTGCTGTCGCTGCCGCAGGTCTATGTCTTCCTGCTGATCGCCCGGTTCTGGGGCATCGAGCCGCCGCCGATGGGCTACCTCGCCGTGCTGCCGGCGCTGGTCCTGTCCGGGCTGATGCTGGGCGCGCTCGGCCTCCTGCTGTCCTCGGCGATCCGCCAGCTCGAGAACTTCGCCGGGGTGATGAACTTCGTGATCTTCCCGATGTTCTTCGCCTCCTCGGCCCTCTACCCGCTGTGGAAGGTGGAGGAGGCGAGCCCGCTGCTGCGCGACGTCTGCGGCCTGAACCCCTTCACCTATGCGGTCGAACTGGTGCGCTTCGCCCTCTACGGCCAGGCCGACACCCGGTCGCTGCTGCTCGTCCTTGCCTTCGCCGTGGCGTTCCTCGGCGGGGCGATCCTGGCCTATGACCCGGCGCGCGGCCTCGTCGCCCGCGTCCGCGGCCCCGGCGCCGGCTGAAAGGAGGCCGTCATGGTCCGCTCCGCCCCTCTTACCGCGACATGGCTGTTCCCCGTCCTCCTGGCCCTGCTGCCCGCCGCAGCCTGGGCGCAGGACACCAAGAAGGACGACTGGCCCTGCGTCCAGGTGCTGCAGCCGGAGCTGTCGGTCGGCGCGATGTGGCCGGGCGACGACCCCACGGCCAACGGCCCGTCCTGGCGCGACGACGCGGTGGTGGCGGCGCTGGTCGAGCGGGTGGCGCCGCGCCGCGTCACGGTCGACGAGGCGACGGCCGAGATCCGCCGCTTCGCCGCCGGCTACGAGGGCGACCGCAAGGTCGCGCTGTCGGAGCTGTTCGCCGGCCTGTTCGAGAGCATCAACGGCGAGCGCGCCACCATCATCCGCGGCATCCGCCGCTTCAACGCCCGTCAGGAGGCGCTGGCCCGGCGGATCGAGCAGACGACGTCGG
The DNA here is from genome assembly GCF_042743185.1 of Inquilinus sp. NPDC058860. Taxonomy (NCBI): domain Bacteria; kingdom Pseudomonadati; phylum Pseudomonadota; class Alphaproteobacteria; order Rhodospirillales; family Rhodospirillaceae; genus Inquilinus; species Inquilinus sp. NPDC058860. The sequence continues at coordinate 2,114 of NZ_JBHYMS010000109.1, forward strand.
CGCTGGACGGCGTCGACGCGACCTCGACCGACATGGCGGTGGCGCAGAAGCGGCAGCAGCTGGAGACCCAGCTGACCTGGGACCAGCGCGTCTTCGACGAGCGCGAGCGCCTGCTGCCGGCGATCTGCGACCAGCCCTTCGTCCTGGAACGCCGCCTGTTCGCCCTGTCGCGGACGATCCAGGAGGAGATCGGGAAGTAGGGGCGGCTGGTGCTGTTGGGTTCGCTGGCGCGAACCCAACCTACCCGAACCGACGTGCCGTAGGTTGGGTTCGCGTCGGCGAACCCAACATCCCGCCGCTGTCTCGCACCCACCGCCCCAGCGCCTCCACCGTCACCCGGCCTTCGCCGGCCCCGGCGCCGCCGAGATGGCGGTAGGGCGCGTCCGGCTCGCCCAGGTCGGACAGCACCGCCAGAGCGTGGCGCAGGTCGTCGTCGCCGGTGTAGAGGCCCGGCGTCGCCAGCACCGGCAGGCCGGCGCGGCGGGCGGACAGCACGCCGTTGCGCGAATCCTCGATCGCGATGCAGCCGGCCGGGTCCAGCCCCATCGCCTCCAGCACCGCCCGGTACACGTCCGGCGCCGGCTTCTTGTGGGGCACGGCGTCGCCGGCGACCATCACCTCGAACAGGGCCGGCCCGTCCGGCCCCAGCGCCGCCGCCAGCAGCGCCGCGACATTGGCCGGGGTCGTGGTGGTGGCGATGGCCAGCCGCACGCCCTGCGCCCGCGCCTCGGCCAGCAGGCGGGCGACGCCGGGGCGCAGGGCCACGGCGCCCGCCGCCACCAGCGCGGTGTAGCGCTCGGTCTTGGCCCGGTGCAGCGCCGCCACGTCGCAGCGGGGCGGGTCGGCCAGCCCGGCGAGGAAACGGCCGATCCGCTCCTTGCCGCCGGTGACGGCCAGGAGCTCGCGATACAGCGCCCGGCTCCAGTGCCAATCCAGCCCGGCGGCGCGGAAGGCGGCGTTGAAGGATTGGCGATGCACCTCCTCGGTCTCGGCCAAAGTGCCGTCGACATCGAACAGGATGGCCCGGAGCCGCATCGCTACCCGGCCTCGGCCAGGCCGAGCATCCCGGGCAGCGCGGCGTAATCGGCGAGGATGCCGTCCGGCTCCAGCGCGGAGACGTCGCCGTAGCCGAAGGGCACCGCCAGCACCCGCACCCCGGCCGCCCGTGCCGTGGCGATGTCGACGTGATGGTCGCCGACATAGACCGTGTCCTCGGGCGCCGCGTCGAGCGCCGCGATGCAGGCCAAGAGCGGTTCCGGGTCCGGCTTCATGCCGTGGCCGCTGTCGCCGCCGACCAGCGCCCCGACATGCGGCGCGAAGCCCAGCGCCCGCAGCACCGACCGGGCGGTCCAGGCGGCCTTGTTGGTGCAGATGCCGACCGGGACCCCGGCCGCCGCCAGCGCCGCCACCGCCTCGACCGCGCCGGGATAGGCCGTGCTGCGCACCGCCGGCGCCGCGGCATAGCGGTCGAGGAAGCGCCGCGTCATCCATTCCGCCTCGCCGGGATCGCAGCGCCGCAGCCGCAGCGCCCCGCGCAGCAGGCCGGGCGCACCATGACCCATCAGGCCGCGCACCTCGGCCTCCGACAGCGGGTGGATCCCGGCTTCGCGCAGCACCGCGGCCAGGGCGGCGGCGACATCGGCGACGCTGTCGACCAGGGTGCCGTCCAGGTCGAACACGACGGCACGAGCCCCGGCGTTCATGCCGCCGCCGGCCGGCTGGCTCCTCCTTCGGCGCCGCGCCGGATGGCGGCGATGTTGGCCTCATAGGCACCGCCGCGGAACACGGCGGAGCCGGCGACCAGCGTGTCCGCCCCGGCCTCGGCGACGACGGCCGCCGTCTCCGGCGTCACCCCGCCATCGACCTCGAGGCGGATCGGCCGGTCGCCGATCATGGCGCGGATCCGGCGGATTTTGTCGGCCATCGCCGGGATGAAGGCCTGGCCGCCGAAGCCGGGATTGACCGTCATCACCAGGATCAGGTCCAGCCGGTCCAGCACATGGACGACGGCGTCCTCCGGCGTCGCCGGGCACAGCGCCACGCCGGCCTGCTTGCCGAGCGCGCGGATGTGCTGCAGCGACCGGTCGAGATGCGGCCCGGCCTCGGCATGCACGGTGATGACGTCGGCCCCGGCCCTGGCGAAGGCGTCGAGATACGGGTCGGCCGGGGCGATCATCAGGTGCACGTCGAACACCCGGTCGCTGTGCGGCCGCAGCGCCTTCACCACATCCGGCCCGATCGTCAGGTTGGGCACGAAATGCCCGTCCATCACGTCGATATGGATCCAGTCGGCGCCGGCCTCGACGACCGCGCGCACCTCCTCGCCCAGCCGGGCGAAGTCGGCGGAGAGGATCGAGGGGGCGATGATCGTATTCACAGCTTGGCCTCCACTTCCGGCGGCTCGGCCGAGAACACGCGGCTGGCGCGGATGTCGGCCTCGGCCAGGGTGACGAAATCCTCGACCGTCAGGTCGGGCGGCATGTCGCGCACCAGCCGGTTGGCCTGGCGCAGCCGGGCGCGGTCCAGCGCGTTGCGGATCGACCTTCCGTTGGCGAAATGCGGCAGGCGGATGCGGCGGGCGACATAGTCGCGGAACGCGGCCAGCGCCTCCGGGCTGAAGCGGTAGTTCTGCCGCGCCAGCATGCCCTCGCCGATCGCGATCAGCTCGTCCTCGGAGAAGTCCGGGAACTCGACGTGATGGGCGATGCGCGAGCGGAAGCCGGGGTTGCTGGTGAAGAACTTCTCCATCCGGTCGCCATAGCCGGCGACGATCACCACCAGGTCCTCGCGCTGGTTCTCCATCACCTGCAGCAGGATCTCGATCGCCTCCTGGCCGTAGTCGCGCTCGTTCTCCGGCCGGTACAGGTAGTAGGCCTCGTCGATGAACAGCACCCCGCCCATCGCCCTTTTGAGGATCTCCTTGGTCTTCGGCGCGGTGTGGCCGATGTACTGGCCCACCAGATCGTCGCGGGTGACCGACACCAGGTGCCCGCGCCGGACATAGCCGAGCCGGTGCAGGATGTCGGCCATGCGCAGGGCGACGGTGGTCTTGCCCGTGCCGGGGTTGCCGGTGAAGCTCATATGCAGGGTCGGCGCCTCGGCGCCGAGGCCGAGCCGGCGGCGCACCCGCTCGACCAGCAGCAGCGCGGCGATCTCGCGGATCCGGGTCTTCACCGGGACGAGACCGACCAGCTCGCGGTCCAGCGCCTCGAACACCTCGTCGATCCGGGTCTCGGCGAATTCCCGGGCGAGGTCGATGCGGGTGTCGGGTGGCGCGGCGAGGGCGGCTTCGGTCATGGCGGGCCTCTTTGGGTTTCTTGAACTTGCTCTCGCGCTTCCCCCATCCGTCATTGCCGGGCTTGACCCGGCAATCCAGTGGGCGTCGACAGCCTCTGGATGCCCGGGTCAAGCCCGGGCATGACAGAAAGGAAAACGCGGGAAACGAACCGGCCTAAGGGGCGGAAGACGCCACCAGCCTCGTCGTGTACCGGATGCTCCGTCCCTCCACCTCCTGCCGCTCCAGATGGAAGCGCGCCTCCTCCGGCGGGCGGTTCACCAGGAACGAGATCCTGAGCGACTCCCAGCCCGGCGTGGCGTCGAAGCCGGAGATGCGGATGTAGCGGTCGCCATAGGCCTTCCGGCACGACGCCAGCTCGGTCATCACCGCGGCGGCGTCGCGGATGTCGAACATCGGCAGGTCCCACATTTCCCAATAGGTGTTGCGGGGGTGCGGGTCGTCGGTGAACTCGATGTTCACCGCCCAGCCGTGGTCGATGCAGTACTGCACCTGGTCGGTGATCTGCCGGTCGGTCAGGTCGGGCAGGAAGGAGAAGCATCCCTGGGTGATGCGCATGATGGCCTCCTCAGCTGGCGGCGGTGACGGCCGGCACGAAGTCCGGCGTGTCGGTCGAGGCGTAGTCGAAGGTGACGTCCTTCCAGACGTCCAGCGCCTGGCGCAGCGGCTGGCAGTGGCGGGCGGCGTCGGCCAGGATCTGCGGCCCCTCCACCTTGGTGTCGCGGCCCTCGTTGCGGGCCAGGATCATGGCCTCCAGCGCGACGCGGTTGGCCTGGGCGCCGGCCTGGATGCCCATCGGGTGGCCGATGGTGCCGCCGCCGAACTGCAGCACCGTGTCCTCGCCCAGATAGTCCAGCAGCTGGTGCATCTGCCCGGCATGGATGCCGCCGGACGCCACCGGCATCACCTTGCGCAAGCTGGCCCAGTCCTGGTCGAAGAACACGCCGTTCTCCAGCTTCGCCGGCAGATGGTCCTCGCGCAGGATGTCGTAGAAGCCTCGCGTCGTGTTCGGGTCGCCCTCCAGCTTGCCGACCACGGTGCCGGCATGGATGTGGTCGACCCCGGCCAGGCGCATCCATTTGGCGATCACCCGGAACGACACGCCATGCGTCTTCTGCCGCGTGTAGGTGCCGTGGCCGGCGCGGTGCAGGTGCAGGATCATGTCGTTGCGCCGCGCCCATTTCGACATCGACTGGATCGCGGTGTAGCCGATCACCAGGTCGATCATGACGATGACGCTGCCGAGCGACCTGGCGAACTCCGCCCGCTCGTACATGTCCTCCATGGTCGCGGCGGTGACGTTCAGATAGGTGCCCTTGACCTCGCCGGTCACCGCCTGGGCCCGGTTCACCGCCTCCATGCAGTACAGGAACCGGTCGCGCCAATGCATGAAGGGTTGCGAGTTGATGTTCTCGTCGTCCTTGGTGAAGTCGAGCCCGCCCTTCAGCGCCTCATACACCACCCGTCCGTAGTTGCGGCCCGACAGGCCGAGCTTCGGCTTCACCGTGGCGCCCAGGAGCGGCCGGCCGAACTTGTCCAGCCGCTCGCGCTCGACCACGATCCCGGTCGGCGGCCCGTCGAAGGTCTTCACATAGGCGACCGGCAGCCGCATGTCCTCCAGCCGCAGCGCCTTCAGCGGCTTGAAGCCGAAGACGTTGCCGATGATCGACGCCGTCAGGTTGGCGATCGACCCCGGCTCGAACAGGTCGAGGTCGTAGGCGATGTAGGCGAAGTACTGGCCCGGCTGGTTCGGCACCGGGTCGACGCGATAGGCCTTGGCCCGGTACTTCTCGCAGGCGGTCAGCCGGTCGGTCCAGACCACGGTCCAGGTGGCCGTGGAGCTCTCGCCCGCCACCGCCGCCGCCGCCTCCACCGGGTCGACCCCGTCCTGCGGCGTGATCCGGAACAGCGCCAGGACGTCGGTGTCCTTCGGCACGTAGTCGGGCTCCCAATAGCCCATCTTCCGGTATTCCAGCACCCCGGCCTTGTAGCGGTCCTTGCCGGTGACGGTTGCGGCCTTGGTGTCGAGGGTCGTGACGTTCGTGCTCATGGAGCTCTCCTCTCAGGCTGCGGCGCCGATCGCGATGCGCGGGTCCAGCGCGCCGGACCGGTAGCGTTTCGCCATCTCGGGCAGGGGCAGGGGGGTGATCTTCGACGCCTGGCCGGCCGTGCCGAACTGCTCGTAGCGCTCGCGGCACAGCGCCTCCAGCGCCGCCATCGACGGCTGCAGGAACTTGCGCGGGTCGAACTCGCCGCGTTTCTCCACGGCGACGCGGCGGATCTCGGCGGCCATGGCCAGGCGGCAATCGGTGTCGATGTTGACCTTGCGCACGCCGTGCCGGATGCCGCGCTGGATCTCCTCCACCGGCACGCCCCAGGTCTTCGGCATCTCGCCGCCGAAGCGGTTGAACTGCTCCTGCAGCGCCTCGGGGACGGAGGAGGAGCCGTGCATCACCAGGTGGATCTCCGGCAGCCGCTCATGGATCGCCTGGACCACATGCATGGCCAGGATCTCGCCATCCGGCCGGCGCGAGAACTTGTAGGCGCCGTGCGAGGTGCCCATGGCGATGGCCAGCGCGTCGACCCGGGTCTCGCGCACGAACGCCACCGCCTGGTCCGGGTCGGTCAGCAGCTGGTCGTGGCCCAGGGCACCCTCGGCGCCATGCCCGTCCTCGGCCTCGCCCTGCCCGGTCTCCAGGCTGCCGAGCACGCCGAGCTCGCCCTCCACCGACACGCCGACGGCATGGGCCGCGGCGGCGATGCGGCTGGTGATGCCGACATTGTAGTCCCAGCTGGCCGGGGTCTTGGCGTCGGCCTCCAGGGAGCCGTCCATCATCACGCTGGTGAAGCCGTGCTGGATGGCGGACAGGCAGGTGCTGTCGTCGTTGCCGTGGTCCTGGTGCAGGCAGATCGGGATGCCGGGATGCATCGCCTCCGCCGCCTCCACCATCTTCGCCAGCATCAGGTCGCCGGCATAGGACCGGGCGCCGCGGCTGGCCTGCAGGATCACCGGCGCGTCGGCCTTCTGCGCCGCCGCCATGATCGCCAGGATCTGCTCCATGTTGTTGATGTTGAAGGCGGGCACGCCGTAGCCATGCTCGGCGGCGTGGTCCAGAAGCTGTCGCAGCGTGATGCGGGCCATGCGGTCCTCCTCAGACGGCGTGCACGCCCTGGGCGGCCTTGACCATGTGGAAGGCGACCAGGAGCTGGGTGAGGGCGAGGGGGTGGCTGACCGCCCGGCCGGCGGCGCCGTCGTAGCGGCCGAGGTCGGCGCGCAGGTGGCTGGCCTCGGGGATGTGCTCCCACAGGTACTCCTCCACCCGCTCGGCCCGGCGGTCGGAGATCGAGCCGCGGATCTCCAGCACGTCCACCGGCTTGCCCTCGTCGCGGGTCAGCTCGAAGCCGACGCTGCCGTCGCCCACCGCCTCGATCAGCCGGGAAAAATTCGGGTGCGGCAGGGTCGGGCGCAGGATATGGGCGACGTCCAGCCGGTGGTCGGTCTCCGGCGCCCCGGCCGAGGAGTTGGCGCCGGGCGGCCGCTGGAAGCGGATGACGATGTCGGCGAACAGCCGCTGCGGCCGGATGAAGGTCGGGCTGTCGTATTCCCGCTTCTTCAGCGACTCCAGCACCTGCTCGGCGGTGTAGCCGCGCTTGCTGGTATCGCGATGCACCTTCCAGCGCACCCGCAGCTCCTCCTCCGGGTCGAGGTAGATCTTGACGTCGTAGCAGTCGCGCATCGCCCTTGTGGCGTAGCCGAGCAGCCCTTCCGCGACCACGAACTCCTTCGGCTCGATGTATTCCGGCCGGTCCAGCGTGCCCTGGTCGTGGTTGTAGATCGGCTTCAGGATCGGCTGGCCCTGGCGCAGCAGGTGCAGGTGCTGCTCCAGGATGTCGATGTAGTTGCCGGCGGGGTCGAGGGCCGAGACCCCGTTGCCCGCCCGCTCGCGCCGGTCGTAGCGGTGATAGTCGTCGGTGCAGATCAGGGTGCAGCGCTGCGGCCCCAGGATCTCGGCGATGCCGCGCGACAGCGTGGTCTTGCCGGCCGCGCTGTCGCCGACGATCCCGAGGATGATGGGCCGGTCGAAGGAGGGCTTGGACATTCTTGTCTCCCGTCTCGGGTCGTGATCGGCGAGCCTCGGGCGCGGCTCGGAAGGGTTGGGCCAGCTCCGCCCGGCGGCGTCGCCCCCTCCCCCGGGGGGAGGAAAAGGGGAGGGGGCTGCCTCCGCCCCGAGTGTCGTCGCGGCAGTGGGCGGAGGGATTTGGTTGGACAGGAAGGCGGTGCGGGCCTTGCAATCCTGAGTCCCCCCTCCCCTCGCGGGAGGGGGGTAGGGGG
>NZ_JBHYMS010000110.1:0-9688 GCF_042743185.1 Inquilinus sp. NPDC058860
CGGGGGTAGGGGGAGGGGGGTGCCTCCGCTCGCTCAGGCCCCGGCAGGTCCGGAGCGCTCACCGCCCCGCCTCCTGGGGCGCGCCCGGTACCTCGACATACGTCGTCAGCACCTGCCACCGCCGGTCCGGCGCGGTCAGCATCAGCGACTGGGTGCGGGTGCTCTGGCCGCGCCGCGACACGCCCTCGAACAGGAGCCCCGTGGTGATGCCGGTGGCGGCGAACCACACCTTGTCGCTGCGCACCAGCTCCTCCACCCCCCACCAGCGGCGGGTGTCGATGCCGGCCCGGGCCACGGCGGCGCGCTCATGCTCCAGCTGCGGGTCGATGCGGCCCAGGAACTCTCCCCCCAGCGCCCGGATGGCGCAGGCCGCCAGCACCCCTTCGGGCGTGCCGCCGGTGCCCATCAGCGCATCCACCCCGCCGCCCGGCATGGCGGCGACGATGGCGCCGGCCACGTCGCCGGCGGGGTACAGGGCGACGCGGGCGCCGGCGGCGTGGATCTCCTCTACCAGCCGGCGGTGGCGCGGCTTCTCCAGCACATAGATCGACAGCTCGGAGACGGGCTTGCCCAGCGCCTCGGCCAGCACCCGCAGCTTGTCGCGGGTCGGGGCCAGCGGGTCGATCCGGCCCTTCACCGCCGGCGGACCGGCGAACTTCTCCATGTAGAAGGCGGGGCCGGGGTCGAACATGGCGCCCTGCGGCGTCATGGCGACGGCGGCCAGCGCGTTGGTCTGGCCGTTGGCCAGGTGGCTGGTGCCGTCCACGGGGTCGACCGCGATGTCGACCGCCAGGCCGCCGCCCCTCTCGGCCCAGCGTCCCAGCCGCTCGCCCTTGTACAGCTGCGGCGCCTCGTCCTTCTCGCCCTCGCCGATGACGATGCGGCCGTCGATGTCGAGATGGTTCAGGACGGTGCGCATGGCGTCCACCGCGGCGGCGTCGCCCTCATCCTTGCGGCCGCGTCCGATCCAGTCGAAGGCGGCGCGGGCGGCCGCCTCGGTCACGCGGCGCAGCGCGTAGATGAAACCGTCCTCGGCGATGGCGGCACCGGTCATGCGCATCTCCACCCGATATCCGCACTCCGGCCGGGGCCGGGTGCAGGGCGGGGAGTCTGGCGCTCCCCAGGACGGTCAGGATCGGGGAGAGGGCAGCGGACCGGAACGCCCGCCCGGGTGGGCCGGCGCGATCTTACGGGTGGGGTGGGAGCTACCCGGATGGGTGGGACAACTTAGCGGCAGAACGAGCTGCCTAAAATAGTATTTTCGATATATCGCTGGCGCAATTGAGCCCTGAGCGATGGTCGCTTCCGGTTTTTGATAGAATGAACGTGTATCTAGCGTCTCCATTATATACAATTTTATAGTGTTTTCCATCGTCCTCTATTTCGAATCCTAGGTTTTCCAGTTCACTTCGTTTCTGTCGCGTCATCTCTTTGTAGTCTCGCAATATACTTTTAATATTTTCTTTCATTTCTTTGCTGATATTTTTTGCTCCATTATTGTCTATTACATCTTGTAAAATGTGATGCTTCCGGCTTTCGGGAAGATACGCATGCTGTGCTTCTGACAGAGCAGTTATAATCGTGCTCATGATTTCGCCGTCATGCAAGTCGTACTCTTTTTGCGTTTTTAAAAAAATTCCATTGGTTGACATAATCTGACTTTGATGCTTTTTCAGCTCTCTTTGAAGGCGATGTATCTCTTTTTCGCAGCTTGCTAACTGGTCATTCATCGATTTCATGTCGCCATCGAATGCGTCTATATATTGATTTAGTTCTTCTGATCCAGAATTTTTGAGGCTATTATAAATAGATTTGTAGTATATTCCTTGTGTTGATGGCCATGTGCATCTAAACAAAGCTCTTCGATTAAGGAGTGCCATTCTTATTTCATCAAAAATTGCGTCTCTTATCTCGTGCTTTCTCTTGAATTCCTTTTCGGTAAAGAGGACGATGTCTCCGCTACCGTCGGGCCAATAAATTCCGACCGTTCCGCCGTAGACATTATCGGCTGCAACCTCAATCTGTAGGCGGCGAGAAAATGGTCGATTTGGTTCAACTAAAATATGAGCCATGCCAGCCAATTTTTGAGCTAGAGATCCTGGATCGACAATATAGCCTCCAGAGAATCCAATGCTTATATACACAACAGGCAAGTGGCAGCCCGCCTGTCCCGATATAGCTCTAGAGGCAAGAGAGATATCATTGTTGGTTAAAAAGTGAGGACTTTGTCGTACTTGAAATTCTCCATCATAAGCCTCGCCAAGTTTATCTAAGAGATTTTTGACAATAACAGGTTTCTTTGCTACAGGAACTGCAATTGACGGGTGCTTGGATTGACAGGAAATCCTGACGCCGACCCATGTATCGGAAGTCTGTCGAGAAAATACGATTGTTGTCGACCACTCAAGATCATTTTCAATCGTAACATGCTGGACTGCAACAGATTCTTCCGTATCAAAGGAGGATGCTAGTGAATTGATTCCTTGGTTATCTTTCTGAATAGACCATCCGCCTTCGATGGGAAGAGAGTCAAAGTCGGATTGAGAAAATTTTGTGTGTGGCGATTCGAAAATCCATGTCTTTATGCATTCAATGAATTCCGCGCTGGAATGCGAATTGTCCAAAGGAAATTCAGTGGAAAATGATAGCATCTTTATCTCTCTATCCGTTCACTGAATGCACAAACTCGGTCATGCAAGAGGTGCTGGCTGGCAAGCTCGCTGCATTTATCGATCACTTTTCCTCAGATTCATACGCCGGCACATCGAAGTCCTCAAGGCTGATCGCCCAGAACCCTTCCCTCCTGCTCCAGTCGAAATGGCCGCCCAGGCGCTCGACCAGGGCGGCGGATCGGTCAGCGGGAGGTTCACCATCCCCAGCGCCTGGGCCGTCGCCCGGAGATAGAGCACCGGCGTGACGCCGATATGGCCCGAGCCGCGGTCCAGCAGGTCGGCCGGCATCACCACCTCGACTGTGTCGATCGGCAGGGCGGCCAGGCATTCCGCCGCCGCCCGCACCGCGGCCGAGCAGATGGTGTCGCGGTGCAGTTCCAGCACCCGGCTCTGCGACAGCGGCTTGACCGAGGCCTTGCCCGACTGCAGCAGCGTCACCGACCGGTCCGGCAGGTCCTCCAGGTCCAGCCCGTCGATCATGGCGACGATCCGTCCGCCCGCACCGCCGTGACGATCGCCGCCCCCAGCCTGCCGTCCAGCGCCGCGTCCAGAAGCCCGCGGTACAGCGCATGGACATGGTCGTATCCCGGCCGGCCGGCGATCTCGACGATCCGGTCTTGCGCCCGCTCGATCTTGCCGGCCAGGCTCGTGTACCAGCCGATATAGGCGTCGTGGATCTCCCGCGTCCCCGTCGCCCGCCACCCGGCCTCGGCCAGCCGCTCCGGCAGCCCGGCCAGGCGCGGCGGGTTGCGCAGGAAGGGCTCGCCGGCATCCAGCAGCGGCGCGTCCTGATAGCCGCCGCGGTCGACATGGTCGAACAGGATCATGCGGGCACCCGGCCCGGCGGCCCGGGCGAGGGCCCGCAGCGCCCCTTCCTGGTCCCGGAAGCAGTAATAGGCGTTGAACAGGCAGATCAGGTCCGGGGCCTCGCCGACGCAGCGGTCGGCGTCGACGACGTCGCAGACCAGGAAGCGGCAGCCCGGATAGGCCTGCCGCGCGGCCTCCACCGACTCCGCCTGCACGTCGATGCCGGTGACGCGCCCCCAGCCGTTCCGGTGCAGGTAGTCGGCCGTCCCGCCCCGGCCGCAGCCGGCGTCCAGGATCAGGCGGCCCGCATCCTTGCCGATTCCGGCCATGGCCAGCTCGATGGCCTCCTCCTCGCCGGCATGGGCGTAGTCCCCGTCCCGGACCAGGGAGAGGATCTTCTGCCCGAGATAGGAGTTCATCGAGAACGTGTTCGCCATCGCGCGGCCCCCGGCGGTCCCATGGCGATCTTGCGCGATCGCGGCGCCCGGCGCCACGGCGGCTTCGATCGATGCCGCCGGGACCGCGGCATCGCCGGGGCGCCCGTGCTATATCTCCAGCTTCCACTGCCGAGGTCACCGCCATGCCCCCCATCCCCGCCCGGGACGCGATGGTCAATCTCTATGTCCGCGACGTGGAAGGCCTCGCCGCCTTCTACCGCGAGGCGTTCGGCTTCGCCGAGACCTTCCGCACGCCGCGCGACGGCCCGCCGGTGCATGTCGAGCTGCGGCTCGGCGCCTTCGTCCTCGGCTTCGCCTCGATCGCGGCGGCGAAGGCGATGCACGGCCTGCCTCTGGCCTCCGAGCCCGCAGGCCCGCCGCGCGGCGAGATCGCGCTGTGGACCGAGGATGTCGACGCGGCCGCCGCCGCCCTGGTCGCCCGCGGCGCGCGACTGGTCTCGCCGCCGCACGATTTCATCGGCACGCTGCGCGCCGCCTGGCTGGCCGACCCCGAGGGCAACCACATCCAGCTGGTCGCGAAGCTGCCGGCAGCATAGGAGTCCTCGCCATGACCGGCCTCGCCACCCGCTACCGCGCCTATATCGACTGCCTGAACCGGCAGGACTGGGCGCGGCTGGGCGACTTCGTCGACGAGGCGGCGCGCCACAACGGCCGGCCCTTCGGCCTGGCCGGCTACCGCGCCATGCTGGAGCAGGATTTCCGCGAGATCCCGGACCTGCGCTTCGCCATCGGGCTCCTGGCCTGCGACCCGCCCCTGGTCGCCGCCCGGCTGGACTTCACCTGCTCGCCCAAGGGCCGGTTCCTCGGCCTCGACGTGAACGGCCGCACGGTCTCCTTCAGCGAGAACGTGTTCTACGAATTCCGCGGCGGCAGGATCGTCCAGGTCTGGTCGGTGATCGACAAGGCGGTGATCGAAGCGCAGCTCCGGGGCGAAGGATAGATCCGTCGCGGGTTTTCTAGGATCGAGTATCGCATATACTGACTGCCTTCCTATCATCGCAGCGGCGAAGCCGACACCACGGAGGCAGGCATGGCGACGATCGAAGGCACCCCCGGCAACGACCGCATCATCGTCGAGGGCAATGACGAGTCCTATTCCGTCAACGCCTATACCGGCACGGATGTGATCGAGGTCCGGACGACAACCGCGAGATGGACGTCGATCCATCTGGAGGACGGCGGAGACACGGTCCATGGCGGCGAGATCCAGGACAACGTCCAGTTCACCGGCGGCGACAACCGCCTGTATGGCGGGGGCGGAGACGACGACTTCTCCGTGTCGGGCCTCGGCGCCGGCAACCTGATCGACGGCGGCGCTGGGTCCGACACCTTCCGCCTCGCCGGCAGCGGCGACGGCGCCTTCATCACCCTGGCCGAAGGCCGGGCGGCGGTGCGGTCCGAGCATTCCGGCCTGATGTACCAGTACGACCTGCGCGACATCGAGAACCTGACCGACACGCCCGGGAACGACATCCTCGTCGGCAACGACGAGCCCAATCTGATCGAGACGGCCTTCGGCGACGACCTGCTGTCCGGGCGCGGCGGCGACGACGAGTTCAGGAGCTACGACGAGATCGAGCCCGGCTCCGGCAACGACACCTTCGTCGGCGGGCTGGGCGCGGACCGCATCCACACGGCCAACGGGGTCGACACCATCCGCATCGACCGGCTGGTGGAAAGCCTGCCGGGGCGCGAGGACGTGGTCATGGATTTCAGCGTCCGCGACATCCTCGACGTGTCGCGGATCGACGCCGACCAGACGGCGCCGGGCAACCAGGCCTTCGCCTTCATCGGCGACGCCGCCTTCAGCGGCACGGCCGGCGAGCTGCGCTACCAGCGCCAGGGCGACGGGCTGGTCGTCTCCGCCGACGCCGACGGCGACAGGGAGGCCGACATGGCGGTGGTGCTCGAGCCGCCGGCCTTCCAGCAGCTGACCCGGATCACGGCCGAGGACGTGCTGCTCTGAGGCCGGGGGATCGAGGGCCTCCGCCTCACGCCGGCGCGTGGGCCCCGGCGTCCGGGCGGCGGGGGAACAGGCGGGCGACGGCCCGGTCCCAGGCATCCGCCGGCTGCGGCGGCCGCGGCGGCACGTAGGACGGATAGCTGCGGAATCCCAGGCGCCCGTCGGCCTCGCCCGCCGCCGGCTCGCGGCACATCACCCAGCTGGTCAGCTCGACCGCGCCGCGCCGGCGCAGGCTCTCGCCGCGCACCAGCAGCACCCAGCGGCCGGCATCGTCGAAGAAGCCGTGGTCGATGGCCTCGATCTCGGCGTCCGGCGCCCCGGGCCGGCGCAGCGCCGCGGTCGAGGAATGCTTGAAGGGCGGCGGATCCGCCGGGTCGAAGCCGGCCAGCGTGAAATTGGTCGGCACGGCGAAGGTGCCGCCGGTCTCCATCGCGCCGGCGGGCAGGGTGCCGCGCACCAGCACCAGCGCGTTGAAGGGCTCGGGCCCCGGGACGGTGCTGCGCAGCGCCGGCTGCAGCTCGGCCTGCAGGACATGGTCGTCGGCACCGGCCGGCGGGGCGGCGAGGCGGATCGGGTCTCTGGCGTCGAGCATCTGCATGGCTGGCGTCTCGGAAGCCGTTCGGGGGGAAGCCCTTCCGACCGCAGGGAACCACGCGCCGCCGGCCCGCGTCGTCCTACGTTCGTAGGACGCCGGGCGGAAAATCAGGTCCGGTCCCGCCCCAGCAGCACCGCCACCGCCTGGGCCCGGTTGGCGGCGCCCAGCTTCTCGTACAGGTTGCGCAGGTGGAACTTGACCGTGTTCGGCGACAGGCCGAAGCGGCGGGCCAGCCCCTCGTTGCTCAAGCCCTCGGCCAGCCGCTCCAGGAGCTCGCGCTCGCGCCCGGTCAGGCAGGCCAGCGGGTCGTCCGCCGCCGCCCGGCCGAGGTCGAGGAAGGGGAACATCATCCGGCCGCGCGCCACCTCGGCCACCACGTCCAGCAGGCGCTCCGGCGGCTCGGACTTGGACAGGAAGCCGGCGGCGCCCAGCTGCATCGCCAGGCGCGCGACGGCCAGGTCGGCGCCGGTGTAGACGACGATGCGGGGGGAAGCCCCCCTGGCGGGCGCGTTCCCGCGGTCCCGCAGGCCCTCCAGCACGGCGCGGCCGTCGCCATTGGCCATCACCCAGCCGATGATGCCGACATCGAGCTCGAACCGCCCCACGGCGTCGAGGAAGCGCTCGCCGTCGCTGGCCGAGACCACCAGCTCGAACCGCCGGTCCTCGCCGAACAGCGACTGCAGCCCGCGCAGCACCAGCGGGTTCTTGTCGGCGAAGCCGATGCGGATCGGGTTCGCCTCGGCTCCGCCCAGGGCGGGGGTCAGGTCGGACAGGGTCCTGGTCATCCGGTACGAACGGTGTCGAGGGTTCCGCCGGATGCTATCGCGTCCGGCCCCGCTCTGTCCGTCGTCCTTGCGACCAAGACGCCGGGCAAAGCGGCGCGGCGGCGCGGGCAAACGGGCTATTGCCTTAACCGGCGACTCGCGTTCATGATACGTTCCATGGACATGGCGCCTGAGGATCGCGGAGTGGAGGACGGGCCGGCCGACAGGGACCTGGCCTGGACGCGATGGGCGCTGGGCTCGCTGGCCGAGCTGGTCGAGATCCACCTCCGCACGGCCCGGATGACGGCGACGGAGCAGTTGGCGACGCCGATTGTGCCGAACAGGCCGGATTTCGCGCTGGCGCAGGTGCGCCTGGCCCGCTCGGTGCGGCTGTCGATCGCGATGAGCCAGCGGGTCCGCGAGAACCACCAGGATCGCAAGGCCGGGAAGGCGGCGCCGGAGCCCACGCCGGCGGAGGCGGCGGCCGAAGCCGCGCCGGCCGAATCCGCACCGGCCGAGGCCGCGCCGGCTGCCGATCCCGAGGACGGCGAGCCCCGGCCGGAACCGCGCGAATCCCTGACCGAGAGCGAGTGCCTGGAGGACGAGCTCGAGCCGGGCGAAGAGGCGGAGGAGCGGCGCGACGCCGCCTTGCTGCCGCGGGACTGGGACGGCGCCGCCGCCGTGGAGATGCCGGATCTCCCGCCCGACCGCCCTGCCGTTCCCGTGGCCGCCCGGCCCGAGCACGACTGGCGCCGTCCATCGGATGAGCCCGACACCGGCCGGCCCGTGCCGGCTCTCCCGAAACCGGACAGCAGCTGAGCGCCGGCGTGGCGCGACCGCGTAGGTTGGGTTCGCATGGCGAACCCGACACCCCGCCACCGTGCCCCTGTTGGGTTCGCTCACCGCGAACCCAACCTGCGAAGCCATCACCAGCCCGCCCAGCCATCCACTCTCCCCCTCCCCCTGCGGGACGGGGCAGGGGGAGGGGCTGCGCGCGTCCGCGCGCGAATGGCGCGAATGAAAGCTGCGAGAGGGACTGTCTACTTGACCACGAACGTCCCGCGCATGCCTTCGGCCTCGGTGCCCGGGGCGTGGAAGGTGAAGGTGCCGGGGCGGATCGGCACGAAGGAGATGGTGGCCTTGCCCTCGTCGTCGAACTCGATCGAATCGAGGCCCAGCGGCCGCACCTCGATCTTGTTGATCACCACCTCGTTGATCCAGATGTTGCGGAAGAACTCCGGCGCCGCGATCGCCAGCTCGGCGGTGCCGTCGGCCTCGATCGTCCAGCGATAGTACTTGCCGGCCTCCAGCTCGTAGGGCTTTTCCGGGAAGGGCACGCCGGAGGACAGCTTCAGCGGCTCCAGATTGGTGGCGCGGGTGGTCAGCCCGGACTGGGCCACGGCAGGACCGGCCAGGCCGAGCGCCAGCAGCAGGGCCGCCGCGATCGTCGGTGCACGCATCTCAGGTTCCCTCCCATGTGCGGCGGGCCGGCGGCGCGCGACGGCGCCCGGGGGACCCGCCCGTTCGGGTGAGTATGGCGGTCCGCGCGCAATGGGTCCGTTGTCCTTTGGTCCAAGCCGGGCGCGGCCGGTGTATGCTCGACGGCAATGATCACGATCGGGGGAGGCGGCATGCGGCGCAGCGGACCAGGACGGGCGGGCTGAGATGGGGCGCAGCCTCGACCGCCTCGCCGCCTCGGTCGTCGACGGCCTGCTCGACGACATCGCCGCCGGCCGGCTGAACCCGGGCGAGCCGCTGGCGCCCGAGGCGGCGCTGGCCGAGCGCTTCGCCGTGTCCAAGCCGGTGGTGCGCGAGGCCATGGCGCGCCTCGCGGTGCAGGGCGTGGTCGCCATCCGCCACGGCCGGCAGACCGTGGTGCAGCCGCTGTCGGGCGGCGCCGTCGCCGATCTCTTCGCCACCCTGGCCCGCGCCTACGGCATCGCCCCGGCCGAGTTCTCCGCCCTGCGCCGGGCGGTCGAGATCGAGGTCGCCGGCCTGGCCGCCGCCCGCGCCGACGCCGAGGATGTCGCCGGGCTGATCGAGGCGGTCGAGCAGATGGCGTCGGAGATCCGCACCATCGACCCCTGGGTCGAGGCCGACCTCCTGTTCCACCGCCGCCTCGCCGCGATCGCCGGCCAGCGCCTGCTGGCCCATCTGCTCGAGGCGCTCGAGGCCTCGACGCGGGAGACCATGCGCAACGCCAAGCTGAAACGCGACCTCGCCACCACCCAGCGCGCCCTGCGCTGCCATATCGAGCTGGCCGAGGCGGTTCGCGCCCGCGACCCGGACCGCGCCCGCGCCCTGATGGCCGCCCATTTCGACATCGTCGCGGACCTGGACGGAGGGTAGGGCCTTGGCCGTTCCTCCTTTCACTTGTCCTTTCTTAGTCCCCCCTCCCCTTGCGGGAGGGGGGCAGGGGGAGGGGTCTG
>NZ_JBHYMS010000111.1:0-8250 GCF_042743185.1 Inquilinus sp. NPDC058860
GACGGCTTCCCCCTCCTTGTCATTGCCGGGCTTGACCCGGCAATCCAGAGGGTGTCGACAATCCCTGGATGCCCGGGTCGAGCCCGGGCATGACAGCTTCGGGAATGGGCCTCAGTCATGGTGTCTCGCATGCCGCCCCTGGTCGGCCGCCGCGGTGTCCTCATCGGGGGCGCGATGCTGGCCGCGCCCGCCGTCCTCCGCGCCCAGGACCTGCCGCGGGTCCGCGTCGGCACGCTGCAGTTCGGCACGGTGAACTGGGAGCTGGCGGTGATCGGCGACGGGCTCGACCGCCGCCACGGCTTCGTGCTCGAGCCGCTGGTGCTGGCCGACAAGGACGCGACCGCCGTCGCCTTCCAGTCCGGCGCGGTCGACCTGATCGTCACCGACTGGATCTGGGTGGCGCGGCAGCGCCAGGCCGGGCGCGACGTCACCTTCGTGCCGTTCTCGCTGACCGTCGGCGCGCTGATGGCCGACCCCAAGACCGGCATCCGCACCATCCGGCACCTGCCCGGCAAGCGCCTCGGCGTCGCCGGCGGCGAGGACGACAAGAGCTGGGTGCTGATCCAGGCCTATGCCCGCAAGGCCGGCATCGACCTGCCGCGCGCCGCCACCGTCAACTTCGCCGCGCCGCCGCTCCTGAACCAGCTGGCGCTGCGCGGCGATCTCGACGCCGTGCTGAACTTCTGGCAGTTCGCCGCCCGCCTGGCCGCGAAGGGCTTCCGGCCGGTGGTGGAGATCGCGCAGATCCTGCCGGAGCTCGGGATCGACCGGCCGCCGCCGCTGCTCGGCTGGGTGTTCCGCGATGGCTGGGCTTCACAGAATCCCGACCTGGCGCGCGGTTTCCTCGACGCCTCCTTCGCCGCCAAGGCCGCGATGAAGACGGACGACGCGCTGTGGCAGCGGCTGAGGCCCGAGATGCAGGCCGAGGACGACGCCGTCTTCGCCGCCCTGCGCGACGGCTACCGCGCCGGCATCCCGGCGCCGCCGAGCCCGGCGGACGAGATGGCGGCGGCCGCCGCCCTGCGCCTGATGGCCGGCATCACCCCGGCCGCGGTCGGCGGGCTGACGGCGCTGCCGCCCGGCACCTTCTGGCCCGGCCATGGCGGTTGACGCCTCGCCGGCCGCCGCGACGGCATCGGGCCTGCGGCGCTGGCGCTGGCTGCTCTCCCTCGCGATCCTGGCGGCGATCTGGCAGTTCGCCGCCCTCTTGGCCGACAGCGCCGTGCTGCCGCCGCCGGCCGAGGTCGCGGCCTCCGCCTGGCAGCACATGGTCGCGGGCGATCTCCCCTACAACGTCGCCATCACTCTGGCGCGGGTGCTGGCCGCCTTCGCCGCCGCCATGCTGCTCGGCACCGCCATCGGCATCGCCCTCGGCCGCAGCCGGCTACTGGACGAGCTGTTCGACGGCTGGCTGGTGATCGCGCTGAACATGCCGGCGCTGGTCACCATCGTGCTCTGCTACGTCTGGTTCGGGCTGAACGAATGGGCGGCGGTGATCGCGGTCGCGGTCAACAAGGCGCCGCTGGTGGTGGCGATCACCCGCGAGGGCGCCCGCGCGCTCGACCGGCCGCTGATGGAGATGGCGCAGCTGTTCGACGTGCCGCGCGGCCGGGTGCTGCGCCGGATCGTGCTGCCGCAGCTGGCGCCCAGCCTGATGGCCGCCGCCCGCTCCGGCCTCGCCCTGACCTGGAAGATCGTGCTGGTGGTCGAGCTCCTCGGCCGGCCGGACGGTGTCGGCTTCCAGATCCGCAGCTTCTTCAACTTCTTCGACATTGCCGGGATCCTCGCCTACACGCTGGTGTTCATCGCCGTGATCCTGGCGATCGAGGCCTTCCTGCTGCAGCCGCTGGACCGCGCCGCCGGCCGCTGGCGGTCGCCGTGATCGGCCTGGCGCTGCAGGGCATCCGCCGGCGCTTCGCCGCCCCGGTGCCGCGCGACGTGCTGGACGGCGTCGACCTGTCGATCGGGGCCGGCGAGTTTGTGGCCCTGGTCGGCCCCTCCGGCCGCGGCAAGACCACGCTGCTGCGCATCATCGGCGGCCTCGATTCCGGCTATCAGGGCCGGATCGACTGGCCGGACGGGCCGCCGCGCCGCCGCGCCGCGGTGTTCCAGGACCCGCGGCTGGTGCCCTGGCTCGGCCTGCTCGACAACCTGCTCCTGGTCGCCGGCCGCGCCGCCGAGCCCGAGGCCCGCGCGCTGCTGGCGGCGGTCGAGCTGGAAGGCCGCGAGGATGCCTGGCCCGGCCAGCTCTCCGGCGGCATGCAGCGCCGCGCTGCGCTGGCCCGGGCGCTCTTGGTCGAGCCCGACCTGCTGCTGCTGGACGAGCCGCTGGTGTCGCTCGACCACGCTCTGGCCGGCCGGATGCGCGCGCTGCTGGCGGAGTACTGGTGCCGGCACCGGCCAACCGTGCTGCTGGTCACCCATGACCTGCGCGAGGCGGTGACCCTGGCCGACCGGGTGGTGGTGCTGGCCGAGGGCGCCGGCCGGGTGTCGCTGCAGCGGGGCATCGAGCTGCCGCATCCGCGCGACCCCGCCGATCCGCGGATCGATGCCATCGTCGATGCCCTGCTGCGCTTCGACCCCGGCCTGGCCGTGCCGGCGGGGGAGGGTGAGCCGGCGGATAGCGCCTGACTGCATTTTCGCCGGATCTTGTGATAGTGTTCCATCCTATTCAGCAGGATCGGAGGTGCAGTTGCGCACCACCCAGCAGTTCAGCGTCACCCTTCCGAACGAAATGGCGGACATGGTCCGGGCCAAGGTCGCCTCGGGCGAATACGCCAGCGAGAGCGAGGTGATCCGCGATGGCCTACGCGCCCTGCAGGCCCGCGATCAGGCACTCGAAAAATGGCTGCGCACCGAAGTCGTGGCCGCCTATGACGAGATGAAGGCCGACCCCTCGAAAGGGTTCAGCTCGGAAGAGGTGTTGGAAGCGCTGAAGGCGGCGACGAAGCGCCAGACCAAGGCCGGCTAGGGAAGTGGCGTATCGAGTGATCTTCGCGCCGCAGGCGAAGGCGCAACTGCTGGCGCTGCATCAACGCATTTCCGAGGCCGCATCGCCTGCGGTTGCAGAGCGCTACACGACGGCCATCGTCCAATATTGCCGGTCGCTCTCGACCTTCCCGGAGCGCGGCACGCGGCGCGACGACCTCCGACCGGGACTCAGGCTCCTTGGGTTCCGGCGCCGCGTGACGATCGGCCTGACACTCAACGATAGGGTGGTGACCATCCTCGGCGTGTTCTATGGCGGCCAGGACGTCGAGGCAGCCTTGCAGGCCGAAGAGCCCTGAGATCACTTCACCGGCAGCGGCGCGTTCGGCAGGGTGGGGCGGCCGCCGGCGGTCCAGTCCCGCACGCCGCCGGGGAACCAGTGCACGGCGGTGTAGCCCTCGGCCACCGCGCGCCTGGCGGCGTTCCAGGACATCCAGCATTCGGCGTCGCAGTAGAACACCAGCGGCCGGGCGTGGTCGCCCAAGGTCAGCGCCGCCAGGGCGTCGTGGAAGTATGCCTCCATCTCGGCCGACAGGGCGCCGTAGCCGGTGTTGGCCAGCCAGATGCTGCCCGGGATGTCGCGCCGCTCCGGCGGCCGCCACAGCGTCCCCGGCGGCAGCTTGTCCGGCCGCGGCGGCTGCGGCAGCACGTCGATCACCACCACCGGGCCGCCGCGGATCAGCGCCTCCACCGCCGCGGCGTCGACCACCGTGGCGCCCTGCAGCGTCGCCGGCACCGGCGCGCGGTAGTTATCCATGCGGTAGCCGTCGGGCTCCGCCGGCTGCGCCAAAGCCGGGCCGGCGACCAGGCAGGCCGCCAGCACGGCGAGGCGGAGCAGGGGGTGGAACATGCCGGCCTCAGAGCCCGTTCGAGAATGCCAGTAGCATTGTCGGACGGGCTCTCAGAGCATGGGTTGACCGCGCGCATCCAGCATCGGCACGCCGTACTCCTTCAGGATCGCGGTGATGGCGTCCTGGTTGTCCCGGATCAGCCCGTTGATCCGGTTCTTCCAGTCGGCCTCGCCCGGCCGCACGCCCATGGTGATGTAGAAGTCGAGCCGCGTGTCCTTCGACTCGCTCACCAGCGGTTCCACCACCAGCGCGTCGCCATGCTGCTTGGCGAAATAGCCGCCGATCGGTCCCCACAGCACGGCGACGTCGATCTGCTTGCCCGCCAGGTCGTCGATCATCTGCTTGCCGGGGGCGTCGTAGCGGCTGTCGACATAGAGCGGATAGGGCCGGGCCTGCGCCATCAGCCCGTCGCGCGCCGCCAGGTTGGCGGGCGGCGTGCCGGCGGTGATGCCGAGGCGCAGCGTCTTCAGCCGCGGGTCGGCCAGGCCGGCCAGGTCGTCGAGCTTGTCCTCACGCCGCGTCACCAACACATAGCCGGAGCGGTAATAGGGATTGCTGTTCTGCACCAGGTCGGCCCCGGCGACGATGCCCATCACCAGGTCGCAGCGCCGGGCGCGCAGCGTCATGCGCAGGAAGCCGGTCGAGTTCGGGTACCAGGTGTAGCGCACCAGCACGCCCAGCTTCTCGGCCAGCAGCTCGGCGATCCGGTTCTCGAAGCCCTCGCCCTTGTCGTCGGAGAAGGGCAGGTTGGCGGGGTCGGCGCAGACCCTCAGCGCCGAACGGTCGATCGCCTCCGGCCGCGGCGGCTCGGCCCGGCCGGGCCCGGACAGCAGGACGGCGCCGGCCAAGAGGGCCAGCGCCGCGATGCGCCGTGTGAAGAGGGGCATGACGGGCGCCCTAGCCGGGCGTTCCCATGCAGGAGGATTCCGCGTCGGCATAGTCCTTGGACTTCTTCTCGAACTTGGCCGGCCGGCCGCGCCCCACGGCACCGTCGGACCGGGCCTTGAGATAGGCGTAGATGTCGTTGATGTAGCACATGACATTCGGATCGGTGCCCAGCGCCGGCATCTTCTTGTCGCTGGCCGTGTTCACCGTCTCCTTGCCGTTCACCACCGTGTCCATGAACTGGTCGAAGGACAGCGTCTTCAGCGAATCGACCAGGCTGGGGGCGAAGCTGCTGCCCTCGCCATCCGGCCCGTGGCAGACGTAGCAGATGCCGTTGTAGCGGCGGAAGCCGTTGTAGACCGGCCACTCGACCGTGCCGTCCGCCGCGATCTTGTAGGGCTTCTCCTCCCCCTCTGCCGGCGCCGCGGGCGCATTGGCCGCGGGCTGCTGCCCCGCCGGGTCGCTGCTCTTGTCCTGGGCGAAGCCCGCGGCGGCGAAGCCGCCGATCGCGATCAGGCCGCCGGTCAGGAGGGCGGTGCGGAACAGGAAGGCACGGAAAGGCATCCTCGATCCTCTCGGATGGTATGGCATGTCGGCGTGGCAGGGGCCGGAGAAAGAGGAGGCGGGCCGAAGCCCGCCTCCGAGGCACAGGGAGGCTTCAGTCGGGAAGGGCGAAGACGGTCAGCGTCCCGCCCAGCTGGGTGTATTGCGACAGCGACTGATAGGCACCGACCGCCCCGAGGCCTTCCTGCGGATTGGTCAGCCCGGCCGCCATGCCGATGCCGGCCCAGCCGCCGACGCCGGAGAGCACGGCAACGTACTGCTTGCCCTTGCTGGTGAAGGTGTTGACGTTGCCGATGATGCCGGAGGGGGTCTTGAACTTGTACAGCTCCTTGCCGGTCTTGGCGTCGACCGCCTTCAGATAGCCCTCCAGCGTGCCATAGAAGACGACGCCGCCGGCGGTGGCCAGCGCGCCGCTCCACACCGAGAACGGTTCCGGGATCGACCAGACGATCTTGCCCTTCTCCGCATCCCAGGCGATGAAGTTGCCGAGATGGTCGCCGCCCGGCGCCGGATACATGCTCAGCGTCGCGCCGACATAGGGCTGGCCGGCGGTGTAGGCCACCTTGTACGGCTCGTAATCCATGCAGACATGGTTCGTCGGCACGTAGAACAGGCCGGTCTCCGGCGAGAAGGCCGCCGGCTGCTGGTCCTTCGACCCCAGCGCCGCCGGGCAGATGCCCTGCGAGTTGACGTCCTCGCCATTGGCCTCGGTCGAGAACTTCTTGTCGCGCTCCGGCAGGCCGGTCTTCAGGTCGATCTTGCTGGCCCAGTTGACCGCTGGATCGTATTTCTCGGCCACCAGCAGCTCGCCGGTGACGCGGTCCATCGTATAGCCGAAGCCGTTGCGGTCGAAATGGACCAGCAGCTTGCGGTCCTTCCCGCCGAACTTCTGGTCGGTCAGGATCATCTCGTTGACGCCGTCATAGTCCCATTCGTCATGGGGCGTCATCTGATAGACCCATTTCGCCATGCCGGTGTCGGCGTCGCGGGCGAAGATGGTCATCGACCATTTGTTGTCGCCGGGCCGCTGCACCGGGTTCCAGGTGCTGGGATTGCCGGTGCCGTAATAGATCAGGTTGGTCTCCGGATCGTAGGAGATCCAGCCCCAGGTGGTGCCGCCGCCGATCTTCCACTGGTCGCCCTGCCAGGTGGAGATGCCGGAATCCTTGCCCACCGGCTTGCCCAGCGCGGTGGTCTTCTCCGGGTCCATCAGCGTGTCGGCGTCGGGGCCCATCGAATGGGCCTGCCAGGCCAGCTTGCCGGTCTTCGTGTCGTAGGCCGAGATATGGCCGCGGACGCCGAACTCGCCGCCGGAATTGCCGATCAGCACCTTGTCCTTGACCACCAGCGGGGCCGAGGTGCCGGTCTCGCCCTTGGTCGGGTCGCCGTCCTTGACGCTCCACGCCACCTTGCCGGTCTTGGCGTCCAGCGCCACCAGCGTGGTGTCGGCCTGGTGCAGGAAGATCAGCCCGTCGCCATAGGCGACGCCGCGGTTGACGGTGTCGCAGCACATCACCGGGATGACGTTCGGGTCCTGCTTCGGTTCGTATTTCCAGACGATCTTGCCGTTGTCGGCGAGGTCCAGGGCGTAGACCGTGTTCGGGAACGGCGCATGGATGTACATCATGTCGCCGAGCACCAGCGGCCCGCCTTCATGGCCGCGCAGCACGCCGGTCGAGAAGGTCCAGGCGGGTTGCAGGTTCTTGACGTTCTCGGTGGTGATCTGCTTCAGCGCACTGTAACGGGTGTTGGCATAGTCACCCGCCGGCTGGGTCCACTGGTTGGGATCCTTCTGCAGCTTCAGCAGCTCGTCATTGGCCGACGCAATCGTCGGCACAGCCGCCAGCGCGAGCACAAGCGCCAAGGCGGTCCCGGAAACGCGCAGCAATCTGGGCATTCGCTATCCTCCCATTGATCGCGATGCGGGACCCGCGGCGATGCCGTCGGCATGCCGGAGGTCCGCCTCGACGGTCGTTCACGCCATCGGGCCCGGTCGTCATGGCCTCGTCTCCGGGCCGGTTGGTGCTTCATTCGGAAGACGACCGCCATCACTTTGCGAAGACATCCAAATCCCAGTCAATTGCAAACACACAAAATCGTATTGTTCTTTGGTAGGAAATCGGAATTTCGCAACTGCGAACAAAATACTTGAATTATACCAAGGTACAATCTCCAAATATTGATTCCGCAGTCTGGCCGGCGGTGCGGAGAACGGTCGGGGCGTGGCTGGCGGCGCGGCAGTGAAAACAGGGCCTCGACCGGGTTTTTGCGGCGCGAAAGAAAGCGGCGGCCGTGCTTGTTCGAGAACGAAGGCAATACTTCCGCGATGCCGGCCCAATCATGTCGCGGCGCCGCTCACGGCATGGGCTGGCCGGGCCGGCAGGGCGGGATCAGCGGATGAGGCCCGAGGCGGGCGAGGCGGATCGAGAACTCGCGCATGGTCGGCGCGGTGTCGCGCAGCCAGCGGTACTGCACGTCATAGGCCTCGCGCTCGCGCTCGACCCAGGCGTCGCAATCGGCCGCCGCCGCCCCGCCCGCGGTGGCGCGCTGCAGGAAATGGGTCAGTTCGTGTACCAGGATGCTGGTGTCGGCTGGGTCGACGCCGATGCGCAGCGAGTCGTCGAGCGCGATGGCGCCGTTCGGCTCGGCATAGCCCATCACGGCGCAGGGATGGTCGCAGGCCATCGCCTCCAGCGCCGCATGCGGCACCATCATCACGACCGGCGGATCGCCCGGCACGGCATAGCCGGTATAGCCGGAGACGGCGGTCAGCAGGCTCGCCACCAGCGCCGCGGGGACCGCGCCGGTCATGGGGCGCCGCCTCCGCCTTTGGCCAGGGAAGTCCAGGCCGCAAATATTGAGTCCCCCCTCCCCTCGCGGGAGGGGGGTAGGGGGAGGGGGTTTTCTCCGCCAGAGCCGGCGATCGATTGCGTGAGGCCAGTCAGTCGGCTGAGGCCGATCC
>NZ_JBHYMS010000112.1:0-7619 GCF_042743185.1 Inquilinus sp. NPDC058860
CGCTGCGCCGGATCGGCGACAAGCGCATCCAGATGGTCGCCATCGACCATGACGAGGTGGTGCTGAAGGCGATCAAGGACGGCTTCCTGCACGGTACCATGCTGCAGAACCCGTACGGCCAGGCCTATATCGGCTCTCACGTCGTCGACCGGCTGCGCAACGGCTGCACGATCAAGGCCGACGCGCCGTGGAAGACCAACGCGCTGACCAGCCACTTCGTCGATTCCGGCACCGTCTTCGTCGGCGCCGACAAGGTCGACACCTATGTCAGCGCCATGCAGGACATCACCAAGAACCTGCTGGCCAGCTTCGACGCGACCTATCTGAACTGCAACTCCTGAGCGGCTTTGCCCGGCCGGGCCCTCGCGGCCCGGCCGGCTTCCGCAGACCGTTTCCCAGAGCCACACCGATGCATGCCGAAGACAGCGCCGCGCCCCCGTCCCGGACCGGGTCCCCGCAGGCGACGCCGCGCGCGGCGTCCGGCCGGCCGCGCTTCTGGCTGACCAACGAGTTCGGCCTGATCGTGCTGATCGCGCTGTTCGTCACCGCCTTCGGCCTCTTGACCCCCGGCTTCCTGTCGCCATTCAACCTGTTCGCGCTGGGCCGCACCGCCGCGATCAACGTCATGATCGGCCTGTCGATGATGGTGGTGATCGTCACCGGCGGGCTGAACCTCGCGGTCGGCGCCATCGGCGTCTGCGCCGCCATGGCCTGCGGCTGGCTGATCCAGGATGCCGGCCTGCCCTGGCCGCTGGCGATCCTCGGCGGGCTGGCGATGGGCGCGGCGCTGGGCTTCGTCAACGGCTGGACCGTCGTCCGCTCCGGCCTGCACAGCTTCATCATCACGCTCGCCAGCATGAGCATCTTCTTCGGGGTGATGATCTTCCTGAGCCGGGGCGAGTCCTACCGCGAGCTGCCATCGGTGTTCTCCAGCTTCGGCCGGCTGCGATTCCTGGACGGCACGCTGTCGCCGCTGCTGCTGTTGGCCGTCGCGGTGGCCGCGCTGCTGGTGGTGCTGTACCGCTTCACCGTGGCCGGGCGCGAGATGCTGGCCGCCGGCGCAAAGCCGGAGGCCGCCGCCCTGTCCGGCATCCGCGTCGACCGCGTCTTCATCTACTGCCACATGCTGTCGGGCCTGCTGGCCGGCATTGCCGCGCTGATGCTGGTGGCGCGCAACGGCGCCGCCCTGCCCTCCATGGCCGGTCAGCTGGGGCAGGACTGGCTGCTGCCCGCCTTTCTCGGCCCGGTGCTGGGCGGCACGCTGCTGTCCGGCGGCCGGGTGTCGGTGGTCGGCACCTTCCTCGGCGCCTTCCTGGTGACGCTGCTGACCAGCGGCCTGCTGCTGCTGCAGGTCGGCGAATTCTGGGTCCAGGCCTTCCTGGGCCTGCTGCTGCTTCTGGCCGTGCTGATGGACATGGCGCGCCGCTCGTTCCTGGCGCGGAGGAGAATGGTTTGATGGGGGATGGTGTGATGGGGGCCTTGTCCCGCTACGCCCGGACCGACTGGTTCGGGCCGCTGCTGGTCACGGTGCTGGCGATCGTCATCGTCGGCGCCTTCAACCCGTCCTTCCTGTCGCCGCTGAACATCCAGGTGCTGCTGCTGGCGATCTCGGTCAACGCGCTGATCGCCTTCTCGCAGATGATCATCATCGCGGTCGGCCAGATGAACCTGTCGGTCGGCGCCATCGGCGGGCTGGCGGCGATCAGCTTCGCCGGGATGATGCAGGTCTGGGGCCTGCCGGCGCCGATCGCGGCCGTGCTGGCGCTGCTGATCGGCGTGGCCGCCGGGATGGTGAACGGCGCGTTCATCGCCTGGACCGGGATCAGCGCCTTCGTCATCACCCTGGCCAGCCTGTCGATGTTCAAGGGTATCAACCTCGGCATCACCCAGGCCCAGCCCTTCTACGGCATCCCGGATGCGGTGAAGGCCTTCGGCAACACCACCTTCATCGACCCGCTGCCCTGGCTGGTGCTGCCGGCCGCGCTGGTCGCCGTGGGGCTGTGGTTCCTGCTGAACCGCCAGGCGCTGGGCCGCTTCATCCTGGCGGTCGGCGGCAATTCGCACGCGGCGGAGCTGTCGGGCATCTCGGTCGGCTTCACCGTGGTGGCCGCCCACGCCATCTCCGGCCTGCTCGCCGCCCTGGCCGGCATCATGCTGGTGGCGCGGCTGCAGATCGGCCAGCCGACCATCGGCGACGACTGGCTGATCCTGTCCTTCGCAGCACCTGTGATCGGCGGGGCGGTGCTGTCCGGCGGCCATGTCAGCGTGTCGGCGACGCTGCTGGGCGTCGTCATCGTCGCGATCATCACCCAGGCCCTGGTGCTGTTCAACATCGACCCCTTCCTGGTCCAGGTCGTGCTCGGCGTCCTGATCCTGTGGGCGGTCGGCATCAACCGCCTGCGCGAGCTGCGGCTGCGCAAGGCCGTGGCGGGGATCTGACCATGGCGGTGTTCGAGGCACGCGGCGTCAGCAAATTCTTCCCCGGCGTGAAGGCGCTGCAGGGCGTCTCCCTGACGCTGGAGCCGGGGTCGATCCACGCCCTCCTGGGCGAGAACGGCGCCGGCAAGTCGACGCTGATCAAGATCATCACCGGCGTGCACCGGCCGGATGAGGGGCAGCTGCTGCTCGACGGCAAGCCGGTGGAGTTCGGCGGCCCGCGCGACGCCACCGCCCACCGGATCGGCGTGGTGCATCAGGAGCGCAACCTGATCCCGCGCTTCTCGGTCGGCGAGAACATCGCGCTGGAGCAGCTGGCCGCCCATCCGTTGCGCCGGGTGGACTACGCCAAGGTCAACGCCGATGCCCGCCATTGGCTCAAGGTGCTGGACCTCGACATCGACCCGCGCATCCCGGTGTCCCAGCTCAGCGTCGCCAAGATGCAGCTGGTCGAGATCGCCAAGGCGCTGTCGCTGAAGTCCCGCGTGCTGCTGCTGGACGAGCCGACCGCGGCGCTGACCCCGCACGAGACCGACATCCTGTTCGGCCTGCTGCGCCGGCTGCGCGACGAGGGCGTCGGCATGCTCTTCGTCAGCCACAAGCTGGAGGAGGTGCAGGCGATCTGCGATCGGGTGACGGTGCTGCGCGACGGCCGCAACGCCTGCGAGAGCCGGTCGATGGAAGGGCTGGGGCGGCAGGATCTGGTGCGGCTGATGATCGGCCGGGCCGAGCTGATCGCCGACTGGCCTTCGCGCGACCACGCCCGAGCCCCCACGGCGCTGCGGCTGCAGGGCGTGTCGACCGGCCTCGGCCACCGCAACGTCGACCTGACCCTGCGCCGCGGCGAGATCGTCGGCCTGTACGGGCTGGTCGGCGCCGGGCGCACCGAGCTGGCGAAATGCATCCTGGGCCAGTTCCCGGTGACTGCCGGCACGGTCGAGGTCGAGGGCAAGCCGGCCCGGATCCGCGACGTCGCCGACGCCATCCACCGCGTCGGCATCGGCTATGTCAGCGAGGACCGGAAGCAGGAAGGCCTCGTGCTGATGCATTCGGTGCTGGAGAATGCCGGCATCACCGTCTGGCGCCGGCTGGCCCGCCGCTTCGGCTTCCTGACCGACGGCATGGTGCGGGCGAAGACCGAGCCGTTCATCAAGCGGCTGGCGGTGCGCACCCCGTCGCTGGGCCAGCTGGTCGGCAACCTGTCCGGTGGCAACCAGCAGAAGATCAGCGTCGCCAAATGGCTGGCCGCCGGGGTCAAGGTACTGATCGTCGACGAACCGTCGGTCGGCATCGACATCAAGACCAAGGCCGAGCTGCACGAATTGCTGCGCGAGCTGTCGGAGACCGGCACGGCGATCCTGCTGATCACCAGCGACATGCCGGAGATGATCACCCTGGCCGACCGCATCGTGGTGATGAACGCCTACCGGATCGAGGGCGAGATCACCAACACCCGCGACTACCGGGCGATGAGCGAGGGCATCATGAACCTGATCCACCGGGTGGAGGCCGCCTGACGATCCGGCGCCGGAAGCCCTATCCCCGCTCCCACAGCCAGCGCGCGCCGTTGAGCAGGCGCAGCGCGGCGCAGGCGGCGCCGTAACCGTTGTCGATGTTGCAGACCGAGAGGCCCGGGGCGCAGCTGGCCAGCATGGCGTCCAGCGCGGCGCGGCCGCCCGCGGCGACGCCGTAGCCGACCGAGGTCGGGACGCAGATCACCGGCCCCGCCACCAGCCCGCCGACGACGCTGGCCAGCGCCGCATCCATGCCGGCGACGACGATCACCACCGGATGGGTGCGGATCTCGTCCAGCCGGTCGGTCAGCCGCCACAACCCGGCCACGCCGATATCGCTGAACAGGCTGGCCTGGTGGCCGGCATGGCGCAGCGTGCGCTCCGCCTCGCGCGCCACCGGGATGTCGGAGGTGCCGGCGGACAGGATCGCCACCTGGCCCATCGCCGCGACCGGCCGCAGTGGGCCGAAGAAGCCGGTGCGCGACACCGGGCAATGATCGATGCGGCCGCGATGGCTGGCCGGCAGGGCCTCCAGCTTGGCCGGATCCAGCCGGGTCAGCAGCAGGCCGGCTTCCGCTGCCTCGGCCAGGTCCAGGATCGTCGCGATCTGGGCGGCGGATTTCTCGCCGCAATAGATCGCCTCGTCCTGGCCGATCCGGCCGCCGCGCCCGAAATCGAGGGTGACCTCGTCCCGGCTCATCCCGGCACCCCGACGAAGGCGCTGCCGACCCGGTACGGGGCGAAGGCCAGCGGCCGCGACGCGGCGCCGGCCGGCAGCACGGCGCGGATCGACGCCTCCAGCGCCGCCGCCCTGCCTGCGTCCAGCCCGGCCAGGCTGCCGGCATCCAGCTCCACCACCAGCCCGGCGGCGCGGATCCGGCAGCGCACCGTCCGCGGCCGCAGGCGGCTCGCGACCAGCTGCTCCACCGCGTCGATGGTGCGCAGCATCTCGGGCTCGATCGGGATCAGGGTCTCGACCCGGCTCGACAGGCAGGGCGAGGCCGGCAGCTCCGCCAGGTCGCCGAGCCCGAGGTCGCGCGCCAGGGCCCGAAGCCCGGCCTTGCCGATCCCGGCCTCGACATAGGGGTGGCGCACGCCGTGCTCGCGCGCGGCGTCGAGGCCCGGCCGGTACTCGCCGAGATCATCCAGATTGGTGCCCGAGACGATGGTGCCGTCGACCCGCCCGGCGATCGCGCCATAGAGGTTGGTCTTGCAGAAATAGCAGCGGTTCACCGGGTTCTCGCGATAGCGCGGATCGGCGAACTCGCCGGCGTCGAGCACGGTCAGAGCCCAGCCCTCGCGCCCGGCCCAGTCGCGCACCCGCGCCGTCGCCAGCGGCGGCACCGCCGGGGACACGGCGTGGACCACCGTCACCGCGCCGGGGCGTCGGCGATGCGCCAGCACGGCCAGGGTCATGCTGTCGACGCCGCCGCTGACCGCCACCGCGATCGGGCCGAGCCCGTCCAGCACGTCCTCGAGCCGCATCCGATCCGCGCTCATGACTCGTCCACCATATCCTCTGCCGCCCGCCGCCGGGCCTTGCGCGCCGCATGGCCTTCCAGGTCGGCCACGTCATCCGCCTCGGCCTTGGCCGTCCGCCCGCCGGGCCGGTCGACCGCCTTGACCCGCAGCGTCCGGTCGCCGGCCGCGACCTCGACCATGCGCCGCGGCAGCACCGCCCGGGCCTGGACGGCATGGCGCAGGCCGATCGTCGTGGTCTCGGCGAAGCACAGGCGCAAGACGTCGTCGCGTGCCTCCGGCAGCGCGAGCAGGCGCAGCTGCGCCATCATCCGCCCCTTCTTGCCGAAGACCGGGGCCTGGACCACGTCCAGCACCGCCGGATGCGCCCGCAGCCGGTCCAGCGCCAGCGCCAGCTCTTCGCCCGACTGGTCGTCGATCTCGCATTCGACCACCAGCACGGCATCCGTCGCGAAGCCCGGCGCCTCCGCCGGGTCGAAGCGCAGCACCCGCACGCAGTTGCTGAGGCCGGGCAGGATGCGGGTGCCGAAGCCGATGCCGGTGCCGCCCATGATCCGCGGCTGCGCCGGCCGGGCGGCGTCGCCGCAGAGATGGCGCAGGATCGCGGCGCCGGTCGGGGTGACGCGCTCGCCGCCGACGCCGTCATCGATCACGGCGAAGCCCTGCAGCAGCAGCGTGGTGGCCGGGGCCGGCACCGGCAGCGGCCCATGCGCGCTGCGCACCCGGCCGGAGCCGAGCGGCACGGCGCCGACGGTCCAGCGGGTCGCTCCGACCGCCGCGATCAGATGCGCGGCGCCGACGATGTCGGCGATCGAATCCCAGGCCCCGACCTCGTGGAAGGTCACCGTCTCGACCGGCACGCCATGCACCCGCGCCTCGGCCTCGGCCAGGTGCCGGAAGATGGCGACGGCGTGGCCGCGGACCGCGGGGTCCAGATCCGACGCCTCCAGCCCCTCGCGGATCCGGCGCCAGGCGACATGGTCGTGGCCGCCCTGCCCGCCCGGCCGCTCGACCAGGAAGCGCCGTCCGGCCAGCACGCCGTCATTGTGCGGCGCCAGCCGGGCGGTGACGCCGGCCAGCAGCCCACCCGTCCGGGCCAGGCTGCCGCGCAGCCCGGCCTCGTGCTCCGGGAACAGGTCGAGCATCGCGGCGATGAACATGTCGCCCGCCAGGCCGCCGACCGGATCGAGATGCAGCTCCATGCCCGGACTGTTCCAGATTGCCGGCGGGTTCACAATGCGGCCGCCGCGCCTGGATCCGCGGCCTTGCGCAGCACCAGCGGCGCTGCGATCCTGCGCCTCGCGCGGCGTGTGACCTGAAGGAAGATATGAGTGCGGATTCCGCGGCTTTCGGTGCGATCCGGAAAGCCCCCAACCTCACCGCCGGCCTGGTCGAGACGCTGGAGGCCCGGATCGTATCCGGCGATCTCGGGCCCGGCCAGCGCCTGCCGACCGAACAGGCCATCGTCTCCGCCACCGGGGTCAGCCGCACCGTGGTGCGCGAGGCCCTGGCCTCGCTGCGTGCCCGCGGCCTGATCACCACCCGCCAGGGGCTCGGCGCCTTCGTGGCCGAGACCGCGCCGGCCCGGTCCTTCGCCATCGACGCGGAGAAGCTGGAGTCGATCGGCGACGTGCTGCAGGTGCTGGAGCTGCGGCTGAGCATCGAGGTCGAGGCCGCGGGCCTGGCCGCCGAGCGGCGCGGCCCGGAGGAGCTGGAGCGCCTCGAGGCCGCGCAGGCGGCGTTCCTGGCCGCGATCTCGGCGCCGGGGGCCGATGCCGAGACCGTCGGGCTGGGCGAGGACCTGGCCGTCCACCACGCCATCCTGGCGGCCACCGGCAACGCCTATTTCGCCAAGGTGTTCGACGTCTTCAACGTTGTCATCCCGCGCCAGCGCATCCCGGTCGCGGCCCTGTCGCAGGCGGAGCGCGAGCGCCATCTGCGCCGGGTCGGGCAGGAGCACCAGGCGATCCTGGCCGCGATCAGCGCCGGCGACGCCGCCGCAGCCCGCCGGGCGATGCGGCTGCACCTGACCCGCGCCCGGGACCGCTATGCGGCCCTGCGGTCGGAGGCCAAGGCGGGATAAATTCCGGCCGAAAGCAAAATGAGTCCCCCCTCCCCTCGCGGGAGGGGGATAGGGGGAGGGGGTTTTCGCCGTTGGGACCGGCTTCGATAATCCGGCCTCGGTCGCGG
>NZ_JBHYMS010000113.1:0-6782 GCF_042743185.1 Inquilinus sp. NPDC058860
CCACACCGACACGTCGAAGCCGTAGGGCGTCTTCTGCAGCACCCGGTCCCCCGGGCCGATGCCGTATTCCGCCTGCATCCATTGCAGCCGGTTCAGCAGCCCCTTGTGGCTGTTGCCCACCGCCTTGGGCTTGCCGGTCGACCCCGAGGTCGTGATGCAGTAGGCCAGGCTGTCGGCATGCCACTCCACCGCCGGCGCCCGGTCCGGGTACCCGGACAGGTCCCAGCCCTCCAGCGCCACCACCTCGACGCCGTCAGGCAGCCGGTCGGCGAGATGCGCCTGGGCCAGCACCAGACGCAGCCCGGTCTCGGCGATGGTGCCGGCCAGCCGCTCGCGCGGATGCTCGGGGTCGAGCGGCAGGTACGCCCCGCCCGCCTTGGCGATGCCGAGCAGCGCCAGCACCATCTCCACCGACCGTTCCGCCGCCACGCCGACCAGCACGTCCGGCCCGACACCGCGGGCCGCCAGCGCCTGCGCCAGCTGGTTGGTCCGCCGCTCCAGCTCGGCGTAGCTCAGCCGCTCGGCGCCGAACACCAGCGCTTCCGCCTCCGGCGTCGCCCGCGCCTGACGCTCGATCAGCGTCAGCACCGTCGGCACCGCTTCGTAGGCGATGTCCGTCCCGTTCCAATCCGACAGGCGCCGTTGCTCTTCCTCGGTCGGCAGGACGACGCGGCCGAGCGGTGTCGCCGCATCCTCGGCCAGCCGCCGCAGCAGCGCCTCGAACTGGCGTATCAGCCGCTCGATCCGGTCCCGGTCGAAGGCGTCGCGCCGCCAGCTCCAACCGATCTCGACATCTCCGCCGGCCTGGACCGTCAGCGTCAGGGCATAGTTCGTGGTCTCCAGGTTCGAGACCTGGCCGAAGCGCAGCCCCTGGCTGTCGCGCTGCCGCAGCGCCTGGTCGACGGGATAGTTCTCGAACACCAGCAGCGTGTCGAACAACGCCCGACCGCCCTGACCGGCCCAGCCCTGGATCTCGTACAACGGCGTGTGCTCGTGCTCGCGCAGCGCCGCGTTCTCCGCCTGCAGCTGCCGCAGCCAGTCGCCGATGCCCTGCGCCGGGTCCAGCGCCGGCGCCACCGGCAGGGTGTTGATGAACAGCCCCAGCAGCGCCTCGGCATCCCTGAGATCCGCCGGACGCCCCGACACCGTCGCCCCGAACACCACCCGACGCTGACCCGTGGCCCGCGACAGCAGCAGCGCCCAGGCCCCCTGCACCAGTGTGTTCAAGGTCACGTGCTCGCGACGGGCGAAGGCCTTGAGGGTCTCGGTCGCGGCCGCATCCAGCCGCAGCTTCCGGCTGTCATGCCCCGCCTCCGGCGCCGGCACGGCCGAGGCCGGCAGCGCCGTGGCCAGCAGCGTCGGCTCCTCCACCCCGGACAGCCGCTCCCGCCAGAAGCCCTGGTCCGTCGCCTGGTCCCGCCGGCCCAGCCAGGCGATGTAGTCCCGGTACCGGCCCGCCGGCAGCGCCGGGGTCGTGCCGTGGTACCGCGTCAGCACCTCGCCGATCAGCCGCGACGTGCTCCACCCGTCCAGCAGCAGATGGTGGCTGGTCAGGATCAGCCGGTGCCGGTCCTCCGCCGTCCGCACCAAGAGCACCCGCAGCAGCGGCGGCGCGGCGAGGTCGAAGCCCCGCGCCCGGTCCGTCGCCGCAAGCTCGGTCAGCGCCTGTTCCAGATCCGGCTTGCCGCGCCAGTCCAGTTGCTGCACCGGCGACGGCACCCGCCGCCGCACCAGCTGCAAGGGCTTGTCGCCTTGCCACAGGAAGCCGGTGCGCAGGATGGCGTGGGCCTCCACCGCCGCCTCCCAGGCCCGGGCGAAGCGGCCGGCATCCAGCCCGTCCACATCCACCCGGATCTGCGTCACGTACAGCTCCGGCACCTGCAGGCTGTGGAACAGCATCCCCTGCTGCATCGGCGACAGCGGATACAGGTCCTCGATCTCATGGGCCGGCACCGGCAGGGCGTCCAGCTCCGCCTGCGTCAGACCCGCCAGCGGCACGTCCGACGGCGTCAGACCGCCCGCCCCCGGCACGCCGCACAGCTCGACCAGCGCTGCCAGCTCGGATGCGAAGGCCCGGGCCAGCTGCTCGATCGTGCCGGCATCATGCCGGGCGGCGCTGTACAGCCAGGTCAGGCTGAGCGTCCCCTCGGAGATCTGGCCGTTCACCACCAGCTCGGCCCCGAGCGGCGAGCCGTCCGACTGGTCCCGGCCGGCGCTCTCCCGCGCCAGGGCGAACGCCCCCGCGGTCACCCCGTCGAACCGCCCCAGATAGTTGAACGTCACCGAAGGCCAGGGCAGACCCGACAGCACGGCCTGCACCTCCGGCGATCCCAGATGCCGCAGCACGCCGTAGCCGAGGCCGCGGTTCGGCACCGCCCGCAGCTGTTCCTTCACCGCCTTCAGCGAGGCTTCCAGATCCTCAGCCGGGGTCAGCCGTACCGGATACAGGCTGGTGAACCAGCCCACCGTCCGGCTGAGATCGAGACCGCCGAGCTCCTCCCGGCCATGGCCCTCCAGCGCCACCAGCGCCGAGCCCTGCCCGCTCTGCCGGCACAGCACCCGTGCCAGCGCCGTCAGCAGCAGGTCCTCCACCCCGGCCCGCCACGCCCGCCCCGCCGTCACCAGACGCTCGGTCAGGCCGGCATCGAAGCGCTGCCGGTGCTCCACACGCTGCGCCACCGTGTTCGCAGCTGCCGGACGCGCCACCGGGAACTCCGACGGTCCGTCCAGCACGTCCTGCCAGTAGGGCAGCTCGGCAAGAAGCGCCGGGCTCACGGCGTGAGCCTGCAGGGTCCTGCCCCAGGCGCCGAAGCTGCTGCTCGTCTCCGGCAGGACGATCGGCTCGCCCGCCAGCGCCTGGCCATACGCCGCCTGCAGATCCTCCAGCAGGATCCGCCAGGACACCCCGTCCACCACCAGGTGGTGGATCACCAGCAAGAGCCGCTGGGCGCCGTCCCGGCGCTCGGCCAGCACCGCCCGCAGCAGCGGGCCCTCGGTCAGGTCCAGGCTGCGCTGGGCTTCCTCCGCCACCGCCGTCTGCGCCGCCTCGTCGGCGACGCTGCGGACCCACAGCCACTCCTGCTCCTCAGGCTCGGCATAGGCCTGGGTCCAGGCGCCATCCTCACCCTGCACGAAGCGCAGCCGCAGGGCGGCGTGATGCCCCACCACCGCCGCCAGGGCCCGGCCCAGCGCGTCGGCGTCCATAGCCGCCCGCGGCGCCAGCAGCACCGACTGGTTCCAGTGGTGGCGCTGCGGGATCGCCGCCCCGAAGAACCAGCGCTGGATCGGCGTCAGCGGCGCCTCTCCCGTCGCCGTCTCCGGCACAACCGCGGCCGCCTCGCGGCCGGCCACCGCCGCCAGCCCCCGCACCGTCTGGTGCTCGAACAGCTGCCGCGGCGTCAGCACCAGACCCACGCGACGGGCCCGCGACACCACCTGCAGCGACAGGATCGAATCCCCGCCCAGCTCGAAGAAATTGTCGTCACGCCCCACCGCACCCAGGCCCAACACCTCCCCCCAGATCCCCGCGATCGCCCGCTCCGCCTCACCCTCCGGCTCCGCACCGCTCCCGCTCTCCCACTCCGGATCCGGCAAACCCTTCCGGTCCAGCTTGCCGGTCGGCAGCAGCGGCAGTGCCGCCAGCACCAGGATGCGCGACGGCACCATGTAATCCGGCAACTGGCCTGCGAGATGCGCCTTCAGCTCGGCTTCGAGGCCGCTGCCGGCCTCCGGCGCCGCGACATGCGCCACCAGGCGCTTGCCGCCGGGCGACGCCACCGCCGAGACCACCGCCCCGCGCACCCTGGGATGCGACAGCAGCCGTGCCTCCACCTCCCCGGGCTCGATCCGGTAGCCGCGGATCTTCACCTGATGGTCGGCCCGGCCGAGATACTCGACCGCCCCGTCCGGCCGCCACCGCACCACGTCCCCGGTCCGGTACATCCGGCTGCCCGATGGACCGTTCGGGTCCGGCACGAACCGCTCCGCCGTCAGGTCGGCACGGCCGACATAGCCCCGCGCCAGGCCGGAGCCGCCGATATAGAGCTCGCCCGCCACGCCCACCGGCACCGGCTGCAGCCGTCCGTCCAGCACATAGGCCCGGCGGTCGCCGACCGGCCTCCCGATCGGCACATAGGCCCCGTCGCAGGCGGTGTCGGCCAACCCCTTCCACACCAGCGGCGTCACCACCGCCTCGGTCGGGCCGTAGCCGTTGATCAGCGCCCGCGGCCGCAGCGCCCGGCGAACCCGGTCATACCCCGCCGCCGGCATCGCTTCGCCGCCGAAGGAGTAGAGGTCGACCGGCGGGCACCGGCCGGTCCCTTCGGCCCAGGCCGCCATCTCGTTGATGTAGACCGGCGGGAAGCCGGCATTGGTGACGCCGTGCCGGCCGATCGCCGCGAGCGTCTTCTCGGCCGGCCACAGGCTCTCGTCGCGCAGCACCAGGCTGGCGCCGCAGGTCAGCGCAGTCAGCCAGCGCTCATGCGCACCGTCGAAGCTGAAAGCGATGAAGTGGAACTCGCGCGAGCTCTCGTCCATGTCGTAGAGCGGCGCGGTCACCCGGCAATGCATGGCCAGCGGGCCGTGGGCGACGGCGACGCCCTTCGGCTTACCGGTCGAGCCCGAGGTGTAGATCACATAGGCCAGATTGTCCGGATGCAGCGCCACCGCCGGCCCCGCCTCGGCCTCCCCCGCCTCGACCAGAATCCGCTCCAACCCCTGCGGCAGCCTTCCAGCCAGCGACGCCTGGGTCAGCACCAGCCGCAGCCCGCTGTCCGCCGCCACCTCGGCCAGCCGTGCCACCGGCGCGTCCGGCGCCAGCGGCACATAGGCGCCGCCGGCCTTCAGCACCGCCAGCAGCGTCACCAGCAGCTCGACCGACCGCTCCAGCACCACCCCGACCAGCACATCCGGGCCGACGCCGGCCTGCACCAGCCGATGGGCCAGGTGGTTGGCCCGCCGGTCCAGCTCGCCTCGGCTGACCTCGCGGTCGCCGAAGATCACTGAGGTCCGGCCCGGCTCCGCAGCCGCCCGATGCCCGATCCAGTCCGCAACCGACCGGTACGGCTCCGCCTCATACGGCTCGGTCTGCCAGGCCGCGAGCTCAGCGAGATCCGTCTCTGCGAGCATGGAGATCGAACCGAGCGCGGCGCCCTCGTCCCCCGCCAGGCGGTCGAGCAGCGTGTCGAGATGGCGGGCCAGCGCCTCGACCCGGGCCGGCGTGACGGCGTCGCGGCGATAGCCATAGGCGATGTCGAGCGTGTCGCCGGCCTGGACCGCCAGGGACAGCGGATAATGCGTCGTCTCCACCGTCTCCGCCGCCGACACGAGCAGGTCGCCGCCGGTGCGCGCGGCACGATCGATCGGGTAGTTCTCGAACACCAGCAGCGTGTCGAACAGGCCCCCCTGCCCGCCCCAGCGCTGGATGTCTGAAAGCGGCGTGTGCTCATGCTCGCGCAGCGCCAGCATGACGTCCTGCACCTGGCGCAGCCAGTCGCCCACCCGCGCCTCGGGGTCGGGCTGCTGGATCACCGGCAGGGTGTTGATGAACAGGCCCAGCAGCGTCTCGGCGCCCGGCAGCTCGACCGGGCGGCCGGCGACGGTGGCGCCGAAGGCGACGCTCGGCTGGCCGGTATAGCGCGACAGCAGCAGCGCCCAGGCGCCCTGCACCAGGGTGTTCAGCGTGATGCGCTCGCGCCGGCAGAAGGCGGTCAGCCGGACGGTGCGGCTGGCGTCGCGGCGGGTGGCGAGGACGCCGTGCCCGTCGCCCCTCTCCAGTGGGGCCGGCAGCGCGTCGGCCAGCCGGGTCGGCGCCTCCAGCCGGGCCAGCTGGCCGCGCCAGAAGGCCTCGTCCGCCGCGGCGTCGCGGCCGGCCAGCCAGGCGATGTGGTCGCGGTAGCGGCCCGGGCCGACGGCCGGCGCCGTGCCGTGATACTGCGACAGCACCTCGCCGATCAGCCGCGACGTGCTCCAGCCGTCCATCAGGATGTGGTGGAAGGTCCAGACCAGCCGGTGCCGGTCCTCCGCCATCTGCAGCAGCAGCACCCGCATCAGCGGCGGCGCCGACAGGTCGAAGCCGCGCTCGCGCTCCCAGCGGGCGATCTCGGCGATCCCCGCCTCGTCAAGGCCGCTGCCGTCGCGGATCTCGACCGGCGCCGGCACGCTCCGCCGCACCAGCTGCAGCGGCGCCGGGCCGTCCCACAGGAAGCCGGTGCGCAGGATGTCGTGCCGCTCGATCGCGCCCTCCCAGGCGCGGGTGAAGCGGCCGGCATCGAGCGGTCCGTCGAAGGTCGCGAGGACCTGGTTGACGTAGAGCCCCGCCTCCGTCGCGTGCAGGGCGTGGAACAGCAGCCCCTGCTGCAGCGGCGACAGCGGGTAGGCGTCGACGATGTCCGGGACCGGCAGGGCGTCGATCTGCGCCTGGCTCAGCCCGGCCAGCGGCAGGTCAGACGGGGTCAGGCGCTCTGGCCTCGTCGCGACAATCGGGGCCGGAACGGCTGCCGGCTCTGCCCCCCGGCGCACCGCCGCGGCCAGGGCCCGGATGGTCTGGTGCTGAAAGGTGTCCCGGAGCGTCAGGACCAGCCCCTGCCGCCGGGCCCGGGCGATCACCTGCAGGGACAGGATGGAATCCCCGCCCAGATCGAAGAAATTATCGTCCCGACCCACCTGCCGCAGGCCCAGAACCTCCGACCAGATCCCGGCGATCGCCCGCTCCGCCTCGCCCTCCGGCTCCGCACCGCTCCCGCTCTCCCACTCCGGCTCCGGCAGCGCCTTGCGGTCCAGCT
>NZ_JBHYMS010000114.1:0-6138 GCF_042743185.1 Inquilinus sp. NPDC058860
TCCGCATCGCGCCCAGATAGTTCCCCAGCGTCAGGTGCCCGGTCGGCTTGACCCCGCTGAAGACCCGTGTCATCTCTCCACCTCCTGGTCAGGACCGCCGCCATCCGCCGGCCGTCCCTCCTGGAGGGAGATACGAGAACGGCCGCCGAAGCGGCGGCCGTCGAGTGCATACGTGTGTACGGCCGCCGTCAGGCGGCCCACCAGAGCTGAGTACACGTACGCGTCATCACACCTCCACACTACGCCCCGGCGGACCGCCTTGCTCGGGATTTGACACCCCCCGTGCGCCCTCGTAGTGTTCTCCGAGTTGTCCGACGTGAGCGCCGACCCCGGTCGGTCCCCGGACAGCGATTCCGCAAGTACCAACACTCCTCGACGAGCCGTCGCGTTGTCGACGTCGTTGTCGTGTTGTCGGTGTGTGTAATTACGGAATGAGGAATCCACGTCCGACAGGACGCGGCCCCCGATTAGCTCGGAGGCCGGGAATCCGCTAAAGTCTCACTCCGTCGGAACGGCCCAACAGCCGCGAAGACAACCCCCTCTGACGGGGAATCAGAGCCCGAAAGGATCTGATAGAGTCGGAACCGCCGGAAAGGGAAACGCGAAAGCGGGAACCTGGAAAGCGCCGAGGAAATCGGATCGAAAAGGATCTGATAGAGTCGGAAACGCAAGACCGAAGGGAAGCGCCCGGAGGAAAGCCCGAGAGGGTGAGTACAAAGGAAGCGACCGTTCCTTGAGAACTCAACAGCGTGCCAAAAGTCAACGCCAGATATGTTGATACCCCGACCTGATCGGTTCGATCGGGTTGAGGTTCCTTTGAAAAACACAGCGAGGACGCTGTGAACGGTCGGATTATTCCTCCGACTGTTCCGCTCTCG
The DNA here is from genome assembly GCF_042743185.1 of Inquilinus sp. NPDC058860. Lineage (NCBI taxonomy): Bacteria > Pseudomonadati > Pseudomonadota > Alphaproteobacteria > Rhodospirillales > Rhodospirillaceae > Inquilinus > Inquilinus sp. NPDC058860. Next base: position 879 of record NZ_JBHYMS010000114.1, read on the forward strand.
TGGTGTCACCCGATTACGGGTAAACATTCACGGAGAGTTTGATCCTGGCTCAGGACGAACGCTGGCGGCGTGCTTAACACATGCAAGTCGAACGATGAACCACCTTCGGGTGGGGATTAGTGGCGAACGGGTGAGTAACACGTGGGCAATCTGCCCTGCACTCTGGGACAAGCCCTGGAAACGGGGTCTAATACCGGATACTGACCCTCGCAGGCATCTGCGAGGTTCGAAAGCTCCGGCGGTGCAGGATGAGCCCGCGGCCTATCAGCTTGTTGGTGAGGTAATGGCTCACCAAGGCGACGACGGGTAGCCGGCCTGAGAGGGCGACCGGCCACACTGGGACTGAGACACGGCCCAGACTCCTACGGGAGGCAGCAGTGGGGAATATTGCACAATGGGCGAAAGCCTGATGCAGCGACGCCGCGTGAGGGATGACGGCCTTCGGGTTGTAAACCTCTTTCAGCAGGGAAGAAGCGAAAGTGACGGTACCTGCAGAAGAAGCGCCGGCTAACTACGTGCCAGCAGCCGCGGTAATACGTAGGGCGCAAGCGTTGTCCGGAATTATTGGGCGTAAAGAGCTCGTAGGCGGCTTGTCACGTCGGTTGTGAAAGCCCGGGGCTTAACCCCGGGTCTGCAGTCGATACGGGCAGGCTAGAGTTCGGTAGGGGAGATCGGAATTCCTGGTGTAGCGGTGAAATGCGCAGATATCAGGAGGAACACCGGTGGCGAAGGCGGATCTCTGGGCCGATACTGACGCTGAGGAGCGAAAGCGTGGGGAGCGAACAGGATTAGATACCCTGGTAGTCCACGCCGTAAACGGTGGGCACTAGGTGTGGGCAACATTCCACGTTGTCCGTGCCGCAGCTAACGCATTAAGTGCCCCGCCTGGGGAGTACGGCCGCAAGGCTAAAACTCAAAGGAATTGACGGGGGCCCGCACAAGCGGCGGAGCATGTGGCTTAATTCGACGCAACGCGAAGAACCTTACCAAGGCTTGACATACACCGGAAAACCCTGGAGACAGGGTCCCCCTTGTGGTCGGTGTACAGGTGGTGCATGGCTGTCGTCAGCTCGTGTCGTGAGATGTTGGGTTAAGTCCCGCAACGAGCGCAACCCTTGTCCCGTGTTGCCAGCAGGCCCTTGTGGTGCTGGGGACTCACGGGAGACCGCCGGGGTCAACTCGGAGGAAGGTGGGGACGACGTCAAGTCATCATGCCCCTTATGTCTTGGGCTGCACACGTGCTACAATGGCCGGTACAATGAGCTGCGATACCGCGAGGTGGAGCGAATCTCAAAAAGCCGGTCTCAGTTCGGATTGGGGTCTGCAACTCGACCCCATGAAGTCGGAGTCGCTAGTAATCGCAGATCAGCATTGCTGCGGTGAATACGTTCCCGGGCCTTGTACACACCGCCCGTCACGTCACGAAAGTCGGTAACACCCGAAGCCGGTGGCCCAACCCCTTGTGGGAGGGAGCTGTCGAAGGTGGGACTGGCGATTGGGACGAAGTCGTAACAAGGTAGCCGTACCGGAAGGTGCGGCTGGATCACCTCCTTTCTAAGGAGCACTTCTAAGCCGAGCTTGCTTGGTTCAGAGGCCAGCATGCGAGCGAACGTCTCGCACTGGTTGCTCATGGGTGGAACGTTGACTATTCGGCACGGTTCGACTTGATAGGTCACTAGTACTGCTTCGGCGTGGAACGTGAGTCTGGAGAGCGATCGTGTCGGGCACGCTGTTGGGTGTCTGAGGGAATGATCTTCCTTCAGTGCCGGCCCCGGTAAAGGTCCGCGTGAGCGGGTTGTGACGGGTGGTTGGTCGTTGTTTGAGAACTGCACAGTGGACGCGAGCATCTGTGGCCAAGTTTTTAAGGGCGCACGGTGGATGCCTTGGCACCAGGAACCGATGAAGGACGTGGGAGGCCACGATAGGCCCCGGGGAGTCGTCAACCAGGCTTTGATCCGGGGGTGTCCGAATGGGGAAACCCGGCAGTCGTCATGGGCTGTCACCCGCTGCTGAACACATAGGCAGTGTGGAGGGAACGCGGGGAAGTGAAACATCTCAGTACCCGCAGGAAGAGAAAACAACCGTGATTCCGGGAGTAGTGGCGAGCGAAACTGGATGAGGCCAAACCGTATACGTGTGAGACCCGGCAGGGGTTGCGTGTGCGGGGTTGTGGGATCTCTCTTCTACGGTCTGCCGGCCGTAGGGCGAGTCAGAAACCGTTGATGTAGGCGAAGGACATGCGAAAGGTCCGGCGTAGAGGGTAAGACCCCCGTAGTCGAAACGTCAGCGGCTTGCTTGAGAGACACCCAAGTAGCACGGGGCCCGAGAAATCCCGTGTGAATCTGGCGGGACCACCCGCTAAGCCTAAATATTCCCTGGTGACCGATAGCGGATAGTACCGTGAGGGAATGGTGAAAAGTACCGCGGGAGCGGAGTGAAATAGTACCTGAAACCGTGTGCCTACAAGCCGTGGGAGCGTCGCGCAAGGACTTGTCCTTGCGTCGTGACTGCGTGCCTTTTGAAGAATGAGCCTGCGAGTTTGCGGTGTGTTGCGAGGTTAACCCGTTGTGGGGTAGCCGTAGCGAAAGCGAGTCCGAATAGGGCGTTTGAGTAGCACGCTCAAGACCCGAAGCGGAGTGATCTAGCCATGGGCAGGTTGAAGCGGAGGTAAGACTTCGTGGAGGACCGAACCCACCAGGGTTGAAAACCTGGGGGATGACCTGTGGTTAGGGGTGAAAGGCCAATCAAACTCCGTGATAGCTGGTTCTCCCCGAAATGCATTTAGGTGCAGCGTCGTGTGTTTCTTGCCGGAGGTAGAGCACTGGATAGGCGATGGGCCCTACCGGGTTACTGACCTTAGCCAAACTCCGAATGCCGGTAAGTGAGAGCGCGGCAGTGAGACTGTGGGGGATAAGCTCCATGGTCGAGAGGGAAACAGCCCAGAGCATCGACTAAGGCCCCTAAGCGTACGCTAAGTGGGAAAGGATGTGGAGTCGCACAGACAACCAGGAGGTTGGCTTAGAAGCAGCCACCCTTGAAAGAGTGCGTAATAGCTCACTGGTCTAGTGATTCCGCGCCGACAATGTAGCGGGGCTCAAGCGTACCGCCGAAGTCGTGTCATTCATACAATAGGGCCAACGCCTGTATGGATGGGTAGGGGAGCGTCGTGTGCCGGGTGAAGCAGCCGTGGAAGCGAGTTGTGGACGGTTCACGAGTGAGAATGCAGGCATGAGTAGCGATACAAACGTGAGAAACGTTTGCGCCGATTGACTAAGGGTTCCTGGGTCAAGCTGATCTGCCCAGGGTAAGTCGGGACCTAAGGCGAGGCCGACAGGCGTAGTCGATGGATAACCGGTTGATATTCCGGTACCCGCTGTGAAGCGTCAAACATCGAGCATCGTGATGCTAAGGCCGTGAAGCCGCCCTGGAGCCTTCGGGCAAAGGGGAGTGGTGGAGCCGCTGAACCAAGCGGTTAGTAGGTGAGTGATGGGGTGACGCAGGAAGGTAGTCCATCCCGGGCGGTGGTTGTCCCGGGGTAAGGGTGTAGGCCGTGCGGTAGGTAAATCCGTCGCACACATGGCTGAGACCTGATGCCGAGCCGATTGTGGTGAAGTGGATGATCCTATGCTGTCGAGAAAAGCCTCTAGCGAGTTTCATGGCGGCCCGTACCCTAAACCGACTCAGGTGGTCAGGTAGAGAATACCGAGGCGTTCGGGTGAACTATGGTTAAGGAACTCGGCAAAATGCCCCCGTAACTTCGGGAGAAGGGGGGCCATTCCTGGTGATGATCTTTACGGTCTGAGCTGGGGGTGGCCGCAGAGACCAGCGAGAAGCGACTGTTTACTAAAAACACAGGTCCGTGCGAAGCCGTAAGGCGATGTATACGGACTGACGCCTGCCCGGTGCTGGAACGTTAAGGGGACCGGTTAGCTTGGATTCGTCCAGGCGAAGCTGAGAACTTAAGCGCCAGTAAACGGCGGTGGTAACTATAACCATCCTAAGGTAGCGAAATTCCTTGTCGGGTAAGTTCCGACCTGCACGAATGGCGTAACGACTTCTCGACTGTCTCAACCATAGGCCCGGTGAAATTGCACTACGAGTAAAGATGCTCGTTTCGCGCAGCAGGACGGAAAGACCCCGGGACCTTTACTACAGTTTGATATTGGTGTTCGGTTCGGCTTGTGTAGGATAGCTGGGAGACTTTGAAGCTCGCACGCCAGTGTGGGTGGAGTCGTCGTTGAAATACCAGTCTGGTCGTGCTGGATGTCTAACCTGGGTCCGTGATCCGGATCAGGGACAGTGTCTGATGGGTAGTTTAACTGGGGCGGTTGCCTCCTAAAGAGTAACGGAGGCGCCCAAAGGTTCCCTCAGCCTGGTTGGCAATCAGGTGTTGAGTGTAAGTGCACAAGGGAGCTTGACTGTGAGACCGACGGGTCGAGCAGGGACGAAAGTCGGGACTAGTGATCCGGCGGTGGCTTGTGGAAGCGCCGTCGCTCAACGGATAAAAGGTACCCCGGGGATAACAGGCTGATCTTCCCCAAGAGTCCATATCGACGGGATGGTTTGGCACCTCGATGTCGGCTCGTCGCATCCTGGGGCTGGAGTCGGTCCCAAGGGTTGGGCTGTTCGCCCATTAAAGCGGTACGCGAGCTGGGTTTAGAACGTCGTGAGACAGTTCGGTCCCTATCCGCTGTGCGCGTAGGAGTCTTGAGAAGGGCTGTCCCTAGTACGAGAGGACCGGGACGGACGAACCTCTGGTGTGCCAGTTGTTCTGCCAAGGGCATGGCTGGTTGGCTACGTTCGGGAGGGATAACCGCTGAAAGCATCTAAGCGGGAAGCCTGCTTCGAGATGAGGACTCCCACCCACTTGATGGGGTAAGGCTCCCAGTAGACGACTGGGTTGATAGGCCAGATATGGAAGCGCCGTAAGGTGTGGAGTTGACTGGTACTAATAGGCCGAGGGCTTGTCCTCAGTTGCTCGCGTCCACTGTGTTGGTTCTGAAACCACGAACAACCCCGCATTTGTCACAGAGTGTGGTGCGGTTGAGAGTTTCATAGTGTTTCGGTGGTCATAGCGTAGGGGAAACGCCCGGTTACATTCCGAACCCGGAAGCTAAGCCTTACAGCGCCGATGGTACTGCAGGGGGGACCCTGTGGGAGAGTAGGGTCGCCCAGCACCAGCATGGCGCCGACCAGCCCGGCCACGGCGCCGCTGGCGAACAGCGTCCGCACGGTCTGGCGGCCGAGATCGACCCCGCCA
>NZ_JBHYMS010000115.1:0-6120 GCF_042743185.1 Inquilinus sp. NPDC058860
ACTATTGTTCGTGTGGTGTGCTTAAGTGTTTTATTAGTGAGTGGGCTGGGGGGAAACCGGGCCGTGGAGTTTGAGTCGTACCAACACCCATACGCGCGCGGACGCGCGCAGACCCCTCCCCCTGGCCCCCTCCCGCAAGGGGAGGGGGGACAAGAAAAGAAGCGAGCTCCAGCTATTCTGAAAAGGCCTCGCAAGCGAGAGAGGCAATCAGGACGGCACCCGGCATGGCGACAAGGGCTCGTCGCCCTGAAACTCCAGCAAGAGGACCTCCCATGAGCTTCCAGGACAAGGTCGTGCTCGTCACCGGCGGCGCCTCGGGCATCGGCGCCGCCGCCACCCGCGCCTTCGCCAAAGCCGGCGCCAGGGTCGCCTTCACCTACGCCACCAGCCGGGACGAGGCCGAGGTGCTGTCGGCGGAGCTGAAGGCTCTGGCGCTGCCGGCCGACCTGACCCGGCCGGAGGAGGTGACCGAGGTCTTCGCCCGCACCGAACGCGAGCTCGGACCCCTCGACGTGCTGTTCGCCAATGCCGGCGGCCTCTTGCAGCGCAGCCGCTGCGTCGACACGACCCTGGAGCTGTGGCAGCGGGCGATCGCGGTCAACCTGACCAGCACCTTCCTGTGCTGCCAGGCGGCTTTGCGGTCGATGGAGCCGCGCCGCACGGGCGCCATCGTCACCATGGCGTCGCTGGCCGCCTTCGACGGCGGCGGGCCCGGCGCCTCGCACTACGCCGCCACCAAGGGCGCGGTCGCGACCTATACCCGCGCTTTGGCCAAGGAGGTCGGGCCGCTCGGCATCCGGGTGAACGGCGTCGCCCCCGGGCTGATCGGCACCCGCTTCCACGACGTCTTCAACACGCCGCAGGGCCGCGCCGCGGTGGTCGAGCGCACGCCGCTGCGCCGCGAGGGCACGCCCGAGGACGTGGCCGAGGCGGTGCTCTATCTGGCCTCCGACCGCGCCTCCTTCCTGGCCGGCGAGATCATCCAGATCAACGGCGGGGTCGGGTTCTGACCCTCGCGGCCGGGTTCGCCCCGCCTTGGACCAAAGGCCAATGCCGATGCTTCCCGCTTGACCCGCCGAGTCCCGCGGCGTTCAATTCCACACTTGCCGCCGAGACAAGGATGCCGCCGATGCGCACGGTCCTGGTCGCTGACGATCACCCGATGTTCCGGGAGGCCCTGGTCGGCACGCTGAAGTCGCTCGACGATCAGGTCGACGTGCTCGAGAGCGGCACCTTCGGCGAGGCGGTGGACCGCATCGCCTCGGTGATGGACATCGACCTGATCCTGCTCGACCTCCGCATGCCCGGGATGAACGGGGTCAAGGGCGTGCGCTCGCTGCGCACCCGGCGGCCGGACGTGCCGGTGGCGGTGATCTCGGCCCTGGCCGACAGCTTCGTGATGCGCGAATGCTTCGATGCCGGCGCCGTCGGCTACATCCCGAAATCGCTGTCGCGCGACGCCATCGTCTCCGCCATCTCCGCCATCCTCGACGGCGGCAGCTACACCCCGTCGGAAGGGCTCGACGTGATCGGGCCGGGCGAGCTGGAGGAGGACGAGCCGCTGGACGAAGCGGTGCGCTGCCGGTTCGAGCTCCTGACCAACCAGCAGCGCAAGGTGCTGGAGCTGATGGCCGAAGGCCTCCTGAACAAGCAGATCGCCTACGCCATCGACGTCCAGATCACCACGGTCAAGGCGCATGTCTCCAGCCTGCTGCAGAAGCTCGGCGTCTCCAGCCGCACCCAGGCGGTGATCCTGTTCCAGAAGTATCGCCGGGCTCTCTGACACGGGCCCCGGCGTAGGTTGGGTTCGCGACAGCGAACCCAACAATGGTTCCGGCTGCGCGATGTTGGGTTCGCGTGCCGCGAACCCAACCTACGTCCAGGCGGCATCCCGGCAGCCTTCACCGCCGCGCCGACGCGATCAATGCCCGCAGCCGGGCGGGCTTGATCGGCTTGGTCAGCAGGCTGACGCCGGACAGCGCCTGCACCATCGACTGCACCTCCGGGCTGCGGTCGGCGGTGATCACCGCGGCCGGGATCTCCTCGTCCAGCGCGTGGCGCAGGCCGATGATCAGATCGGTGCCGCGCTGCCCGGCGTCGAGGTGGTAGTCGGCCAGGACGATGTCCGGCCGGAAGCCCTCCGCCCCGATGCGCGCCTCCGCCCCGGTCCTGTCGGCCGCGGCGGCGACGCGGCAGCCCCAGCTGCGCAGCAGCCGGGCCATGCCGTCGAGAATGGCGGGGTCGTTGTCGATCACCAGCACCCGCACCCGGTCGACCGCGCCCGGCACCACCGCGGCCGCGGCGGGCTGCGGCCCCAGGCAGTCCTGCGCCGGGTCGGTCAGCGGCACCACCACCGAGAAGGCCGAGCCGCGGTCCACGGTCGAGCGCACCTTGACCTCGGTGCCCAGCAGCCGGCTGATCCGGCGCACGATCGACAGGCCGAGGCCGTAGCCCTTCTGGCCGGGCTCGGCCCTGCCCTCCGGCCCGTCCAGCCGGCGGAACTCCTCGAAGATCTCGTCCAGCCGCTCCTGCGGGATGCCGATGCCGGTGTCGATCACCTGCAGCTCGACCTTGCCGCCGCGGCGCCGGGCGCCGAACAGGATCCGCCCGGCAGGGGTGTAGCGCACCGCGTTGGTCAGGAAGTTCTGCAGCAGGCGGCGCAGCAGCTGCGGGTCGGAGCAGACGGTCAGCGAGCAGGGCAGCAGGGTGAAGCCCAGCCCCTTGCGCTGGGCCAGCGGCGCGATCTCGTCGTGCAGCGCCTCCATCAGCGGCGGCAGCGGCACACTCTGCAGGTTGGCGCCGACCCGGCCGGCGTCGAGCTTGGAGATGTCGAGCAGGATGTTGAGCAGCTCCTCGACATTCTCCAGCGCGTGGTCGATCTTGCCCAGCAGGGCCTCGCCCTCGGCCGGCAGCGCCGTGTCCTCCAGCGTCGCCACGAACAGCCGGGCGGCGTTCAAGGGCTGCAGCAGGTCGTGGCTGGCATCGGCCAGGAACTTGGTCTTGCTGATGTTGGCGCGCTCCGCCTCGGTCTTGGCGACGCGCAGCTCGCGGGCGATGCGGCGGCGCTTCTCCACCTCCGCCGACAGCGCCTCGTTCAGCCGGGACAAGGTGGCGGTGCGCTCATGCACCCGCCGCTCCAGCTCCTCGTTCGCCGCCTCCAGGATCCGCTCGGCCCGCCGCCGCTCGGTGATGTCCTGGATCAGGGTGAAGAATCCCACCACCTCGTCGCGGTGGTTGCGGTGCGGCACATAGGTCGCGAAGCCGAAGCGCGGCTCGGTGTCCGACCCCGGCAGCGGCAGGTCGAAGGTCACGGTGGCGCCGGCCAAAGCGCGCTCGATGAAGGGCTGGCGCGGGCCGTATTCGGCGTCGCCCAGCACCGCGCGCAGCGTCTGGCCCAGGATCGGGGTGCCGTTCGGCGCATAGGCGGCGCGGTAGGCGCGGTTGACGAAGCGATAGCGCTGGTCGCGGTCGACATAGGAGATCATGGTCGGCACCGCATTGGCGAACAGCCGGATCCGCTGCTCGCTGTCCAGCAGCGCCTCCTCCGCCATCTTGCGCTCGGTGATCTCGACATAGGAGGTGACGAAGCCGCCATCGGGCATCGGGTCGCCCTTGACCTCGAACCAGCGGCCGTTCAGCGCCACCTCGGACGGCGGGCCCGAACCGCGGGTCGCGCCGCGGGCCGAGCCCGGGCCGATCGGTGAGGCGGTGCCCAGCGCCGGGGCGCCGCGGGCGTCGTTGAACTCCTGGAACCGGCGGTAGGAGGCGCCGGCCCGGCGCAGCTCGGCGGGCAGCTCCAGGAGCTCGCCGTAGCGCCGGTTGGCGGTGACCAGGCGCTGGTCGCGGTCGAACACGGCGACGCCGATCGACATGCTCTCCAGCGTCGCCTGCAGATGGGCCGAGCGCTCGGCCAGGGCCTTCTCGCGCTCCTGCCGCTCGGCGTCCTTGACGTCGGTGATGTCGGTGTAGATCGAGGCGATGCCGCCCTCGGTCGACCGCCGGTCGTTGACCTGGACCCAGCGGCCGTCGGCCAGGGCGTAGACCCAGCGCTGGGCGCCGCCGTCGCGGGTGGTGGCCCGCTGCAGCCGGCGCTCGGCCATCCAGGCCTCCGGCGTCAGCCCGTCCGACTGGATGATGCCGGCATCGAGGCCGAGGCGGATCAGCGCCCCCAGCGACAGGCCGGGCCGGATGCTGTCGGTCAGCTGCGGCCAGAAGTCCAGGAAGCGGCGGTTGAACAGCACCAGCCGGTCGTCCGGGTCGAAGATGGCGAAGCCTTCGGAGATGCTGTCGATCGCGTCCTGCAGCCGGTTCTGCGCCGTGCGGCTGGCAACGATCGCCTCGCTCAGCTCCAGGTTCGACTGCTCGACCGCCTTCAGCGCGTGCTCCAGCTCGCGCGTCCGGTCGCGCACCTTCTGGTCCAGCAGGATCGCGGTCTGGAACAGCTGGTAGGCGTTGCCCTGCATGTCGAGGCTGTGCTCGACCCGCTGCATCAGGGCGCGGTTGATCTCCGACAGCTTGGCGACGCGGCGCTCCAGATCGGCCTCCTGGCCGCCCTCAGTCCGATCCTGCTGCGCCGCCTCCCGCCTCATGGCTCAGCCCGGCCCGAAGGCGATCCCGGTGAAGGTCTGGCTGACATGCATCATGCCGAACTGCTCGCCATAGGTGTTGAAGCCGACGACGTTGTTCTGGGCCATGATCTTCGAGGCTTCGGTCAGCATCTGGCGCTGTTCCATCTCGACATAGCGCAGCACGCAGTCGAAGCCGATCACGGCGTCGATGCTGCCCAATTCCGCGCGCAGCTCGTCGAACAGCGACGCCAGATTCGCGACCAGATCGCCGCTCTTTGCGACGCTCAGGATGATTCCCTCGTCGATGGCGCAGAAAAAGTGCAGGCAGCCGTCGCCGTCGACCCGCTGGATGGCGCGGACATAGTGGCGGCCGCCGGCCTTGACCACCAGCGGGTGCGAGGCGAAGACCAGCGGCGTCAGCTCGTCGGGATTCAGCCCGATCATGCGGGCGTATTCCTCGGCCGCCGGCTCGGCGTTGATCTCCATCACCACCCGCCGCGCCGGGTCGGCCCGGGTCACCACCATCTTCTGGTCCAGCGCCTGGAAATGCTGCCGCTCGAACACCCGGAAGGCCAGGTCGGTCGACACCAGCACCAGCAGCGAGGCGCTCGACAGCACCTTGCCGTCGAGGAAGATCGCGGTCTCGCGGAAGGCCAGGTTGTCGCCGGCCGAGCCGCCGACCAGGGGGATCTCGCCGAGCGCATCGCCCAGCGCGCTGACGATGATCTCCTCATGCATCGACAGCCCGTCATTGATCAGGAGCGCGAAGCTGCGCGACGGGTCGAAGCGGTGCTGGTGGCGGGCCTCGTGCTCGGCCAGCAGGGTCTTGGCCAGGGCGGCGCCGTCGGCGATCTCGAAGCTCATCGGCTCGATCAGCAGGACCGAGGTGGCGAAATGCTCGGCGGACAGGCTCATGCCCGTGATCGTGCCCTGGCGGTAGCCGGCCGGGGTGATCTCGCCCGCGGTGGTGCAGCCCAGCACCCGCACCTCCGGCGCGCGCCGGCCGATCTCGGCCAAGACCGCGGGCAGGTCGTAGGTCGGCGAGCAGAACAGCAGGACCATCTCCATCCGGTCCTGGGCGATCGCCGCCAGCAGTTCCTCGACCGCGTCCTCCGTCGACGCCTTCATGCTCATTCCCCGACGGATGCCGCTTGGGCTGACGACGGCCGTCTTCTCCTTGGCTTGGCTGGCTTGGGGCATCGCTTCCTCCCGAGAAGCTTATCGGGCCCCTCTCGCGGGGACCACTGATCCAAGGTCCAATTATTGGGCCGGTTCGCGCTTGTGCCAAAGTCCTATTCCGGCGGGCGTTTCTTTGCCGGTACCGTTTTCCGGAGGTTCAGGCGCCGGTACGAACGGCCGTGGCGCGACCCGGGCACGCGCCCGCACCGGACGGCGCGACAGACAGGAGGAAGCCGATGAAGACGCGTGCCGCGGTAGCCGTCGCCGCAGGGAAGCCTCTGGAGATCATGGAGGTGGACCTGGAGGGCCCGAAGTTCGGGGAGGTGCTGGTCGAGATCAAGGCGACCGGGATCTGCCACACCGACGAGTTCAC
>NZ_JBHYMS010000116.1:0-5995 GCF_042743185.1 Inquilinus sp. NPDC058860
CGTGAGGCCAGTCAGTCGGCTGAGGCCGATCCCGGGCAGCACGCGCGCGGACGCGCGCAGACCCCTCCCCCTGCCCCCCTCCCGCAAGGGGAGGGGGGACAAAGGAGAAAGGCGCGGCAGCACTGCGGGCAAGGCGTTCTCCTCCCTTGGAACGAATTGACCGGCCACCGCCCGTTTGCTCTGCTGACCGCCCGACGCGACTGCGGAGCGATCGCCATGAAGGGCTGTGCGGTACTCGCCCTCCTTGCCCCGGCGCTGCTCGCCACGCCCGGCCCGGCGCGCGCGAACGACTATCCGACCCCGGTGGTGGCCGATTACGTGATCGGCTGCATGGCCAGCAACGGCGAAACGCAGGAGATGCTGCAGCGCTGCTCCTGCAGCATCGACGCGGTGTCCTCGATCATGCCGTACGACGCCTATGAGAAGGCCGAGACCGTGCTGCGCATGCAGTTCGCCACCGGCGACCAGGCCGGCATCTTCCGTGAGATGACGATGCTGAAGACCATGGTCGACACGCTGCGCCTGGCGCAGATCGAAGCCGACTTCCGCTGCTTCTAGGGGCGCCCTGAAGGAAGGCGTCCTCTCTTCCCTGTCATTGCCGGGCTTGACCCGGCAATCCAGGGGCCGCCCGGAGCGGCGTCGAGACTTCCTGGATGCCCGGGTCAAGCCCGGGCATGACAGTATGGGGTTTGGATTCGGCCTCCCTCCGCCCATCCCGCCTCACATCGTCGCCGGCACCGGCCAGGCTTCCGTGAACACGGCGCCGTCCGAATCCCTGGCCGTGGCGCTCAGCCGGCCGGTCCCGGTCGGGGTGAAGCTGAACTCCACCACCGGGTTCTCGCTCAGCGAGATGTTGCCCTCGACCTGCAGCAGCTTCGTGCCGTCATAGCTGACCTCGATGGTCTCGATGAAGCGCGCCGGCACGTAGGTGCGCTTGATCTGGTCCATCTGCATGCCGGAATAGTTCGGGTGCCGGATCAGCAGCTCGATCCGGCTCGGCGCGCCGATCTGGACCGCGTCAAGGTTCTTGGTCCGCATCTCGCCGAGATGGGCTTCGGCCTGGTCCGGCGTCTTGGTCGCGGGGGCGGAGCAGCCGCCGGCCGCCTTGACGAAGGCGGCGGCCATGAACAGCGACCCGTCCTCGGTCTCGGCCACGGCGTGGATGTTGGTGTACTCGTTCACCCGCACCCTTGTGCCGATGGTCGGGTCGGCGATGCTGTCGCCCAGCCGGAACACGGCGGCGACCGGGGCCGGGTTCTTGTCCACCACCAGGGTCACGGCGCGGATCCGCCCGGCCGGCCTGTGCTCGCGGTCGAAGCGGACCGTGACCGGCACCACGGCGGCGTCATAGGCGCGCTGCGGCGCCTCGACCCGCATGAAGGCGCTGCCGTCGGCGACCGTCTTGTCGCCGAAGATCGCGGTCTTCAGGTCGGGCCAGGGATCCTCGGCCCGGGCGGGGCTCGCCAGGGCCAGCAGGGTAACCAGGATCAGGGCTGCGGCGTGCTTCGGCATCGTATCCCCCCTCGTCGTCCATGGAGTCTGACCTGAAATTCGTTCCGGTGAGTCGGCTGGCGTGGTTGTCGAGAACCGGAGCGCAGCGGACTTTTGGGTCCGTGAGCACCGGAAGCGCAGAAAACCGCGTCAGACGGCCGCCGGGGCGAGTTTCGGGTCAGGCTCCAAGGCTATTCCCATTCCAGCTCGGTATAGGCCGTGGCGACGTTGCGGTCGTTGTAGTCGTCGAACAGCAGCCAGCGGCCGCGCTCGGACCGGCCGACCGTGGCCACCGCCTGGTCGAGGCTGCGCCCGGCGGCCAGTGCCGCGCGGGTCTCGTCCAGGATCAGGCGAAGATAGCGCTCCTCGTCGTCGAGCGCATCCGGCCAGGGGGCGGAGGCCGGCCCGTGGCCGGGAACCACCCGCCGGATTCCGCTTTCGCGCCGCAGCCCGGCGATGGCGTCGACCCAGCCGCGCAGCGACCCGTCGATCGCCGGCACCCGCTCCAGGAACACCAGATCGCCTGCGAAGAGCGTGCCGGTCGCGCTGTCCAGCACGGTCAGGTCGGCATCGGTGTGGGCCGCCGGCCAGGCCTTCAGCTCCAGTGTCCGGCCGCCGAGGTCGAGCGACAGCCGATCGCGCACCAGCAGCGTCGGCGGCACGATCTCGGTGCCGGCGGCGGCGTCACCCAGCGCCCGGCGCAGCCCGTCGAGATAGGTGTCGGCCCGCGCCGCCAGGCCGCGCGGCATGTTGGCGTGGCCGACGATGGTGGTGCCCGGCCCGGCGAAGGCCGCGTTGCCCAGCGCGTGGTCGGGGTGGAAATGGGTGTTGACGACCCAGCGGACGGGCAGGGCGGTCCGATGGAACAGCGACGCCCGGAGCCGCCGTCCTTCGGCGGTGCTGCCGCCGGTGTCGATCACCGCCGCCGCCTCGCTGCCGATGACGAAGCCGAGATTGGCGATGCCGCCGAGATTGGCGTCCGTCGCCTCCTCATGGGCGCCGCGGAACACGAAGACGCCGGGCGCGACCTCGGTGACGGGAAGCGGCGGGTCGGTCGGCGGGGCGGCCGCACCGCCCAGGAGGCCCAGCGCCAGGGCGCCGCCGAGCGCACGCCGGCGGCTCAGCGCCCCCGGCCGGTCCTGGTCCTGCGTGCGGCCGGATGACGGCACCCGAATTCTCCCGCAGTGGCAGGAACAACAGGGCGCGTTTTCGTTCCGCGGCTGAATTGGACTTTGGTCTCAGTTGGTTCTTCTCGCCTTGTCGGGATCGGGGGCGGTTCATACAGTCGAGCCAATCCCCGCCGTCGAGCGGGCAGGTGCGGCAGGGCCCCGGCCCGCGCCGCGCCGAAGCGGAACGCCGGCCCGTCCGGCCCAGCAGGAGGACGTCCGAGATGCGAGGTTTCGCGCTGGTTGCGGCTATGGCCGCGCTCGCCCTGCCGATGGCGGCCCGGGCCCAGGACGCCGCGGGCGACGCGGCCAAGGGCAAGCAGGTCTTCGCCAAATGCCAGGCCTGCCATTCGTTGGACGCCGGCACCAACAAGCTCGGCCCGTCGCTGCACGGCGTGATCGGCCGGACCTCCGGCTCGATCGACGGCTTCAAATATTCCGACGCGATGAAGAACGCCCATCTGACCTGGGACGAGGCGACGCTCGACAAGTATCTGAGCAATCCCAAGACCCTGGTGCCCGGCACCAAGATGGTCTTCCCCGGACTGCCGAAGGAAGAGGACCGTCTCGCCGTCATCGCCTATCTGAAGGAGGCGGGCGCGAGCTGACCATGCGGGGCTGGGGCCGACCCTTCCTTTTCAAACTCCCCTTCTCCTTGCGGAAGGGCACCTGCACATCGGTGGGCGGTGCGGTGCGGCGGGTGTGTGAACGGATTGCCTCTCCCGCTTGCGGGAGAGGTCGGGCTCGCGCAGCGAGCCCGGGTGAGGGCGGCTCGGTCGCGACACCAGGGTCGATGCCTCAGGATCGGGCGGATCATGCGCTCGCTCGCGGCGAAGCCGTGCTTTCGGCAAGGCCGCAATCCCCTCACCCGGACATCCTTCGGATGTCCGACCTCTCCCGCAAGCGGGAGAGGCAATCTGTTTGTAGGCCCGCCGTCGGTGTCGTCGATCGATGTATGAATGTCGTAGCCCGCAAGGGGAGGGGGAGGGTAGGAGGCTGGGCCGCGCTCGGCCTCGCCGCCGCCCTGCTGGCCGTCCCGGCCGCGGCGCAGCAGCAGCCGGCGCCCAAGCTCTCGGTCACCATCGGCTGGCTCAGCGAGGCGACCCCGGAGCCGGAGCCGCTGTCGCTGGTCGAGCCGGTGGCCAAGGACAAGGGCGTCGCCGGCGCCCGCCTCGCCATCACCGACAACCAGACCACCGGCCGCTTCCTCGGCCAGGACTACACGCTCGACGAGACCGTGGTCCCGGCCGGCGGCGACCTCGCCGGCGCCGCCGCGGCCCTGGCCGGCAAGGGCGTCAGGCTGGTCGTCGCCGACCTGCCGGCCGACCGCCTGCTGCAGCTGGCCGACCTGCCGGAGATGAAGGATGCGGTGATCCTCGACGCCCGGGCCCAGGACGACCGGCTGCGCGTCGCCGACTGCCGCGCCAACGTCTTCCACACCATCCCCAGCCGGGCGATGAAGGCCGACGCGCTGGCCCAGTATCTGGCGTTCAAGCGCTGGACCCGCTGGGTCCTGGTCTCCGGCACGCTGGACGACGACAAGGCCTTCGCCGACGCCATCCGCCGCGCCGCCAAGCGCTACGGCGCCCAGATCGTCGAGGAGCGCACATACGAGTTCCAGGCCGGCTCCCGCCGCTCCGACACCGGCGAGCAGCAGGTGCAGCGGCAGATGACCCAGCTGACTCAGCGCCTGCCGGACTACGACGTCATGGTCGTGGCCGACGAGAGCGAGGTGTTCGGCGAATACCTGCCCTATCGCACCTGGGACGCGCGGCCGGTGGTCGGCACCCAGGGGCTGGTGCCGACCGCCTGGCACCGCAGCCAGGAGCAGTGGGGCGGCACCCAGATCCAGCGCCGCTTCCAGAGGGCCGCCGGCCGCTGGATGCTGGAGCGCGACTACGCCGCCTGGGCCGCGGTCCGCGCCCTGGGCGAGGCGGTGACCCGCACCGGCAAGGCCGATCCCGCGGCGATCCACGACTACCTGGTGTCCGACGCCTTCCAGCTCGGCGCCTTCAAGGGCGTGCCGCTGACCTTCCGGCGCTGGGACCAGCAGCTGCGCCAGCCGATCCTGCTGGCCTCGCCGATGATGCTGGTCTCGGTGTCGCCGCAGGAGGGTTTCCTGCACCAGCGCACGCCGCTCGACACGCTCGGCTACGACGAGCCGGAATCGCAATGCCGGCTGAACCCATGAGGAGGCGCGCATGACCAGGTTCGTGTTCATGACCTTTGCCGCAGCAACCCTCCTCGCCGCCGCCCAGGCGCAGGCCTTCACCGCCTATGTCTCGAACGAGAAGGGCAACACCGTCAGCGTGGTCGACCTCGACACCATGGCGGTGACCCAGACCATCAAGGTCGGCCAGCGGCCGCGCGGCATCACCCTCAGCAACGACGGCAAGACGCTCTACGTCTGCACCAGCGACGACGACCACATCGAGATGATCGACACGGAGACGCTGAAGCCGCTCGGCACCCTGCCCAGCGGCCCGGATCCGGAGCTGTTCGTGCTGGCGCCGGACGGCAAGCGCCTCTACGTCGCCAATGAGGACGACAACATGGTCACGGTCCTCGACCTCGAGCAGGGCGCGATGGAGACCGAGATCCCGGTGGGGGTGGAGCCGGAGGGGATGGGCGTCAGCCCGGACGGCAAGTGGCTGGTCAACACCTCCGAGACCACCAACATGGCGCATTTCATCGACACCGACACGCTGCAGGTGACCGACAACGTGCTGGTCGACACCCGGCCGCGCTTCGCCCAGTTCACGCCGGACGGCAGCCAGGTCTGGGTCTCGGCCGAGATCGGCGGCACGGTCAGCGTCATCGACACGGCGTCGCGCCAGGTGCTGAAGAAGATCGGCTTCGCGGTGCAGGGCGTGCGCAAGGAGACGATCCAGCCGGTGGGCGTCCGCGTCACCGCCGACGGCAAGACCGCCTTCGTCGCCCTCGGCCCGGCCAACCGCGTCGCCGTGATCGACACCGCGACCTATGAGGTGACAGACTACCTGTTGGTCGGCCAGCGGGTCTGGCAGCTCGCCTTCACCCCGGACGGGAAATACCTGGTGTCGACCAACGGCGCCTCGAACGACATCTCGGTGATCGACGTGGCTGCGCGCAAGGTGATCAAGTCGATCCCCGTGGGCGAACTGCCCTGGGGCGTGGCGATCCGCTGACCCTGCAGACATGAAGACGCTGCACGCCTTCTTCGCCCGTTCAGAGTCCCCCCTCCCCTTGCGGGAGGGATCGTCGAGCGGCTGGACGGCAGGGCCGAGGGCGTCGAGACCCCGATCGGCATCCTGCCGGCCAAGGGCTCCCTGGACACCGAGGGGCTGGAACTCTCCGAG
>NZ_JBHYMS010000117.1:2500-5596 GCF_042743185.1 Inquilinus sp. NPDC058860
TCTAAGGGCATCTGGTGGATGCCTTGGCACTGAGAGGCGATGAAGGACGTGGCACGCTGCGATAAGCTGCGGGGAGGGGCGAGCACCCTTTGATCCGCAGATCTCCGAATGGGGAAACCCACCGCGTATGCGGTATCCGTATCTGAATCCATAGGGTGCGGAGGCGAACCCGGGGAACTGAAACATCTCAGTACCCGGAGGAAAGGACATCAACCGAGACTCCGTTAGTAGTGGCGAGCGAACGCGGACCAGGCCAGTGATCACACCTACATAACCGGAACCGTCTGGAAAGTCGGGCCATAGCGGGTGATAGCCCCGTACGGGTAAACCGGGTGTGATCCACGAGTAGGGCGGGACACGTGAAATCCTGTCTGAACATGGGGGGACCACCCTCCAAGCCTAAGTACTCCTCAGTGACCGATAGTGCACCAGTACCGTGAGGGAAAGGTGAAAAGCACCCCGACGAGGGGAGTGAAAGAGACCTGAAACCGGATGCCTACAAGCAGTCGGAGCGGGCTTGTCCCGTGACGGCGTACCTTTTGTATAATGGGTCAGCGACTTAGCGTGTGCAGCAAGCTTAAGCCGAGAGGTGTAGGCGCAGCGAAAGCGAGTCTGAACAGGGCGTCAGAGTTGCACGCGTTAGACCCGAAACCGGGTGATCTAGCCATGGCCAGGTTGAAGGCGGGGTAACACCCGCTGGAGGACCGAACCCACGTCCGTTGAAAAGGCCGGGGATGAGCTGTGGCTAGGGGTGAAAGGCCAATCAAACTCGGAAATAGCTGGTTCTCCGCGAAAGCTATTGAGGTAGCGCGTCGGATGATTACCGCGGGGGGTAGAGCACTGGATGGGCTAGGGGGTCGCGAGACCTACCAAACCTAACCAAACTCCGAATACCCGTGAGTACAGTCCGGCAGACAGACGGTGGGTGCTAACGTCCATCGTCAAGAGGGAAACAACCCAGACCACCAGCTAAGGCCCCCAAATCGTGGCTAAGTGGGAAAGGATGTGGGACAGCGTCGACAACCAGGAGGTTGGCTTAGAAGCAGCCATCCTTTAAAGAAAGCGTAATAGCTCACTGGTCAAGCCGTCCTGCGCCGAAGATGTAACGGGGCTCAAGCCACGTGCCGAAGCTGTGGGTGCTCGAGCGATCGAGCGCGGTAGCGGAGCGTTCCGTAGGCCTGCGAAGGTGTCTCGCGAGAGGCGCTGGAGGTATCGGAAGTGCGAATGCTGACATGAGTAGCGACAAACAGTGTGAGAAACACTGTCGCCGAAAGTCCAAGGGTTCCTGCGCAAGGTTAATCCACGCAGGGTGAGCCGGCCCCTAAGGCGAGGCCGAAAGGCGTAGTCGATGGGAACCAGGTTAATAGTCCTGGGCCTGGCAGAGGTGACGATGGCCGTAAGTTGTATGCCCTTATCGGATTGGGTGTGCAGCGAAGGACATCCGGGAAATAGCCCTGCCGTATAGACCGTACCCGAAACCGACACAGGTGGACTGGTAGAGTATACCAAGGCGCTTGAGAGAACGATTGTGAAGGAACTCGGCAAATTGCCCTCGTAACTTCGGGAGAAGAGGGCCCCATATCTGGGCAACCAGGTATGGGGGGCACAGACCAGGGGGTAGCGACTGTTTAACAAAAACACAGGGCTCTGCGAAGTCGACAAGACGACGTATAGGGTCTGACGCCTGCCCGGTGCCGGAAGGTTAAGAGGAGAGGTGCAAGCCTTGAATTGAAGCCCCGGTAAACGGCGGCCGTAACTATAACGGTCCTAAGGTAGCGAAATTCCTTGTCGGGTAAGTTCCGACCTGCACGAATGGCGTAACGACTTCCCCACTGTCTCCACAGTCGACTCAGCGAAATTGAATTCTCCGTGAAGATGCGGAGTACCCGCGGCTAGACGGAAAGACCCCGTGCACCTTTACTATAGCTTTGCAGTGGCGTTAGGAATGACATGTGTAGGATAGGTGGGAGGCTTTGAAGCTCAGGCGCCAGCTTGGGTGGAGCCAACCTTGAAATACCACCCTTGTTGTTCTTGACGTCTAACCGAGCCCCGTGATCCGGGGCCGGGACCCTGCATGGTGGGTAGTTTGACTGGGGCGGTCGCCTCCCAAAGAGTAACGGAGGCGCGCGATGGTGGGCTCAGAACGGTCGGAAATCGTTCGACGAGTGCAATGGCATAAGCCCGCCTGACTGCGAGAGCGACGGTTCGAGCAGAGACGAAAGTCGGCCATAGTGATCCGGTGGTCCCGCGTGGAAGGGCCATCGCTCAACGGATAAAAGGTACGCCGGGGATAACAGGCTGATACCCCCCAAGAGTCCACATCGACGGGGGTGTTTGGCACCTCGATGTCGGCTCATCACATCCTGGGGCTGGAGCAGGTCCCAAGGGTATGGCTGTTCGCCATTTAAAGTGGTACGTGAGCTGGGTTCAGAACGTCGTGAGACAGTTCGGTCCCTATCTACCGTGGGTGTTGGAATATTGCGAGGAGCTGTCCCTAGTACGAGAGGACCGGGATGGACGCACCTCTGGTGCACCGGTTGTGACGCCAGTCGCATCGCCGGGTAGCTATGTGCGGACGGGATAACCGCTGAAAGCATCTAAGCGGGAAGCCCCCCTCAAAACCAGTATTCCCTATCAGAGCCGTGGCAGACGACCACGTCGATAGGCCGGGTGTGTAAGCGCAGCAATGCGTTGAGCTAACCGGTACTAATCGCTCGATCGGCTTGATCTCAGTCGGGCTGCGTCGCCGAAAGGCGAAGCATCCCCACCGCGCGCAGCGGCAATCGCCCTGCAAAACACCGTCTCCCTGCAGCACAGCATTCGAACACGAGCGGGCTTCGTCGACCTGGTGGCCATAGCGAGGGCCCCAGCACCCGATCCCATCCCGAACTCGGCCGTGAAACCCCTCAGCGCCAATGGTACTGTGGCTCAAGCCACGGGAGAGTAGGTCGCCGCCAGGTCCACAAAGCCCGCTCGTTCCCCTCTTCGCAGCCTCTCCACAATGCTCCTCTCTCACCCCCGCGGGGTGGAGCAGCCCGGTAGCTCGTCAGGCTCATAACCTGAAGGTCACAGGTTCAAATCCTGTCCCCGCAACCA
>NZ_JBHYMS010000118.1:0-5159 GCF_042743185.1 Inquilinus sp. NPDC058860
GCTCAGCCCCTCGCGCTCAGCCCCTCGCGCTCAGCCCCTCGCGCTCAGCCCCTCGCGCTCAGCCCCTCGCGCTCAGCCCCTCGCGCTCAGCCCCTCGCGCTCAGCCCCTGGCGCCCGGCCAGCCTTTTCCGCCCCGGGGACCGATGCCGTATTCCCGCGAACGTCCGCAATGGATCGAGGTCGTCGATCCTGTCTCCCGCCCCTAATCCCTGCCTCTGCCCGGCAGCAGCAGCCAGGCGATGC
Organism: Inquilinus sp. NPDC058860; assembly: GCF_042743185.1. Lineage (NCBI taxonomy): Bacteria > Pseudomonadati > Pseudomonadota > Alphaproteobacteria > Rhodospirillales > Rhodospirillaceae > Inquilinus > Inquilinus sp. NPDC058860. The sequence continues at coordinate 244 of NZ_JBHYMS010000118.1, forward strand.
CGGCCAGGGCGGCGAGGCAGCCGAGCAGGGCGAAGGCGGGGATGCCGAACAGGCGCGGCCCGGTCTCGGCCAGGATCGGCGCCAGGCCGACCACGAAGGCGGCGGTGACGATGGCGACGGCGATGCGCGCGGCGCCGCGCTCGATCGAGCCGCCGAACCGGTCCATCCGGCCGATCTCGACCTCCAGCTTCACCCGGCCCTTCTCCACCCGCCGCAGCACCCGCCGCAGGATGCCGGGCGCGTCGCCGGCCAGGGCCTGCAGCTCCAGGAGCGCCGATCCGGCCCGGCTCAGCATCGCCTCGGGGGCGTAGCGCGCGGCCAGGGCGCGGCGCACCACCGGCTCGACCTCGCGCACCACGTCCAGCTCGGGGTCGAGGCGGCGGACCACGCCCTCGGAGGTCATCAGCGCCTTCAGCACCAGCGCCAGGTCCGGCGGCAGGGCGAGGTCGTGGTCGCGCATCAGGGCGACGAAATCGGCCAGCGCCTGGCCCAGCTTCAGCCGGCCCAGCGCGCCGCGGGTGTGGCGGGCCAGAAAGGCCTCCGCCGCCTCCTCCAGCGGGCGGGCGTCGATGTCCGGCTGGCCGGCCCAGTCCAGCAGCACCTCGCGCACCCCGGCGGCGCTGCCGCCGGTGATCGCCGCCATCAGCGTCACCAGCTGGTCGCGCCGCCGCGCCGACAGCCGGCCGATCGTGCCGAAATCGAGATAGGCGATGCGGTCGCCCGTCAGGCACAGCATGTTGCCGGGATGCGGGTCGGCGTGGAACACGCCGTCGATCAGCATCATCTGCAGGAAGGCGTTCGAGCTGCGCGCCGCGAGCCTGCGCCGGTCCAGCCCGGCCGCGGCCAGCGCCGCCTCGTCGCTGGGCCGGATGCCGGCGACGAAGTCCTGCACCAGCACCTCCTCGCTGGTCCAGGCCCAGTGGATGCGGGGAACCACGATCTCCGGCCGGTCCTCGAACTGGGCGGCGATCAGCTCGGCGTTGCGGCCCTCATTGGCCAGGTCCAGCTCCTCGCCGATCGCGGCGGCCAGGTTGCGGGTGATCGCCTCGGGGTGATAGCGGCGCAGCTCCGGCAGCTCGGTCCCGGCCAGCCTGGCGGCATGGGCCAGCAGGCGCAGATCGGCCTCGACCAGCGGCCGCAGCCCGGGCCGGCGGATCTTCACCACCACCTCGGTGCCGTCGGCCAGCGCGGCGCGGTGCACCTGGGCGATCGAGGCCGAGGCCAGCGGCTCGCGGTCGAATCGCGCGAACACGGCGTCGGGCGCGCCGCCCAGCGCCGCCTCGAGCACCGGCGCCAGCGCGTCATAGGGCAGGGGCGGGACTCGGTCGTGCAGCTTCTCCAGCTCGGCGATCCACTCCGCCGGCAGCAGGTCGCTGCGGGTCGCCAGGATCTGCCCCAGCTTGACGAAGGTCGGCCCCAGCGCCTCGATCGCCAGCCGCAGCCGGGCCGGCGTGTCCTGGCCGGGCGCGGCCGTCCCGGTGTCGCCGGGCGCCAGCCCGGCCTGCTTCAGCAGCCGGTGCAGCCCCAGCCGGCGCACCAGGTCGCCGAAGCCGAAGCGCAGCAGCACGGTGACGATCTGCTGCAGCCGCTTCAGGTCGCGGGCGACGACGAAGGCGGTGGGAAGGACCTGCATGCTCGGCCTCGGCAAGGGGCGGGGACCGGACAGCAACGTCGGTGCCGCCGCCCTGTTCCGCCGCCGGACGAATGGCCGCGGCGGGAATGTGATCGCACTGGTATTATCGGCTGTTCTTGTTCATGATATGTTCCATGAATATGGCGCCTCCCGATTGCGAGACGGAAGACCGGCCGGTCGACAAGGATCTGGCCTGGACGCGATGGGCGCTGGGCTCGCTGGCCGAGCTGGTCGAGATCCACCTCCGCACGGCGCGGATGACGGCGACGGAGCAATTGGCGACGCCGATCGGGCCGACCAGGCCGGATTTCGCGCTGGCGCAGGTGCGCCTGGCCCGTTCGGTGCGGCTGTCGATCGCGATGAGCCAGCGGGTCCGCGAGAATTATCGGGATCGCAAGGCCGGGAAGGCGGCGCCGGAGCCCACGCCGGCGGAGGCGGCGGCCGAAGCCGCGCCGGCCGAGGCCGCGCCGGCAGCCGAGCCGAAGGACAGCGAGCCCCGGTCGGAACCGCGCGAATCCCTGACCGAGAGCGAATGCCTGGAGGACGAGCTCGAGCCGGGCGAAGAGGCGGAGGAGCGGCGCGACGCCGCCTTGCTGCCGCGGGACTGGGACGGCACCGCTGCCGTCGAAGCCCCCGACGGCCTGCCCCAGGACCGCCTGCCCGACGACCTTGCCGAAGCCGTAGCGTCTCGGCCCGAGCCCGACCGGCCTCGTCCGTCGGATGAGGCCGATACCGGCCGGCCCGTGCCGACTCTCGCGAAACCGGACAGCAGCTGAGTCATCGCCGGCGCGACCGCGTAGGTTGGGTTCGCATGGCGAACCCAACATCCCGCCACCGTGCCACTGTTGGGTTCGCTCGCCGCGAACCTAACCTACATCGCCGCTCTGCCTTCCACACTCCCCCTCCCCCTGCGGGACGGGGCAGGGGGAGGGGCGTGCGCGCGTCTGCGCGCGAACGTACAAAGCACCGTCCCGGAGCCCCCGGCCCGTTTGCGTCCGGCCGGCCCACCTCCTATAACCACGGCACGATTCCCCGATCCGGCAGTCACCGAGCGCGCGATGCACGACATCCGATTCATCCGAGAGCATCCCGAGGCCTTCGACAAGGGGATGGCTCGGCGGGGTCTGTCGCCCGTCGCCGCCGAGCTGCTGTCGCTGGACGAGCGCCGGCGCCAGATCACCACCGAGCTGCAGGGGCTGCAGACCCGCCGCAACGCCGCCTCCAAGGAGATCGGCGCGGTCAAGTCCAAGGGCGGCGACGCCCAGGCGCTGATGGACGAGGTCGCCTCGATCAAGGCGAAGATGGGCGAGCTGGAGCAGGCCGACCGCGACGCCGAGGCGGCGTTGGCGGCCCGGCTGGCCGAGCTGCCGAACATCCCCGACGAGGACGTGCCGGACGGGCCGGACGAGAGTGCCAACGTGGAACTGCGGCGCACCGGCGAGCCGCGGCGGCTGAACTCGGCCCGCGACCATGTCGATCTCGGCGAGGGCCTCGGGCTGATGGACTTCGCCGCCGCCTCCAGGCTGTCCGGCGCAAGGTTCGTGGTCCTGCGCGGCGCGCTGGCCCGGCTGGAGCGCGCGATCGGCCAGTTCATGATCGACCTGCATGTCGACCGGCACGGCTACACCGAGATCGCGCCGCCCTTCATGGTGCGCGACGAGGCCGTGTTCGGCACCGGGCAGCTGCCGAAATTCGCCGAGGACCTGTTCCGCACCAACACCGGCCACTGGCTGATCCCGACCGCCGAGGTGCCGCTGACCAACCTGGCCGCCGGCGAGATCCTGGAGCAGCAGGGGCTGCCGCTGCGCTTCACCGCGCTGACGCCGAGCTTCCGTTCGGAAGCCGGCTCGGCCGGGCGCGACACCCGCGGCATGATCCGCCAGCACCAGTTCAGCAAGGTCGAGCTGGTCAGCATCACCACGCCGGAGCAGTCGGCCGCCGAGCACGAGCGCATGACGGAATGCGCCGAGACCGTGCTGAAGCGGCTGGGCCTGGCCTTCCGCACCATCGCGCTGTGCACCGGCGACATGGGCTTCTCCGCCCGCAAGACCTACGACATCGAGGTCTGGCTGCCGGGGCAGGGGCGGTATCGCGAGATCTCCTCCTGCTCCAATTGCGGCGACTTCCAGGCCCGGCGGATGCAGGGACGGTTCCGGCCGGAGGGCGAGAAGGGCACCCGCTTCCTGCACACCCTCAACGGCTCCGGCGTCGCCGTCGGCCGCGCCCTGATCGCGGTCATGGAGACCCATCAGCGGCAGGACGGCTCGGTCGAGGTGCCGGAGGTGCTGCGGCCCTATATGGGCGGGCTCGAGATCCTGGAAGCGAAGGGCTGACGATGCGCATCCTCCTGGCCAATGACGACGGCATCAATTCGACCGGATTCTCGGTGCTCGAGCGCATCGCCCGCGAGCTCTCGGACGACGTCTGGGTCTGCGCGCCCGAGAGCGAGCAGTCGGCCGCCAGCCACTCCCTGACCATCCACCGCCCGCTGCGCCTCAGGAAGATCGAGGAGAAGCGCTTCGCCGTCGACGGCACGCCGACCGACTGCGTGCTGCTGGCGATCAACCACGTGATGAAGGACAAGCGGCCGGACCTGGTCCTGTCCGGGGTCAACCACGGCCGCAACATCGCCGAGGACGTGACCTATTCCGGCACCATCGCCGCGGCGATGGAGGCGACGCTGCTGGGCATCCGCGCCATCGCCTTCAGCCAGCAATTCGCCGACGGACGGCGGCCGGACTGGGAGACGGCGGGCCGCTGGGGCGCCGAGGTGGCGCGCAAGGCGATCGCCACGGACTGGCCGGACCAGGTGCTGGTCAACGTCAACTTCCCGGCGGTCGACCCGGATGCGGTCACCGGCATCGCCGTGGTGCCGCACGGCCTGCGCAAGATCGGCGACGTGCTGGAGGAGCGGCTGGATCCGCGCGGCCGCACCTATTTCTGGATCGGCACCAGCCGGACCGAGGAGGCGCTGCAGGGCGACGAGACCGACGTCTCCGCCCTGCGCGACGGCCGGATCGCGGTGACGCCGCTTCATCTCGACCTGAACCACGCCGCCGCGATCCAGTCCCTGCGGCGGACCTTCGCCGAGTAGGAGCGCCGGGTGGAGCTGGAGAGCCGGATGGATCGGGCCTTGCCTCTCCCACCAGTTTTTTCCAAGTCCCCCCTCCCCTTGCGGGAGGGGGGCAGGGGGAGGGGTCTGCGCGCGTCCGCGCGCGTATGGCCCGGGGCCTGGTGCGGCCAGAACGGCTTGTGGCGATCGACCGTCGGCTCGGGCCGAGAA
>NZ_JBHYMS010000119.1:0-4283 GCF_042743185.1 Inquilinus sp. NPDC058860
GTGGCCTCACCCGCTCGCGGTTGAGGTCGGGCGTCCGCAGGACGACCGGGTGAGGGCTGGCCCAGGCCTCGACAAAGGGCCCTCACCCGGAGCCGCTTCGCGTCTCCGACCTCTCCCGCAAGCGGGAGAGGCAACGCAAAGGGCCCGCGCTTTCATCAGATCGCGCCGGCGGTGCGCATCGCGGCGATGGCGTCGGCGTCGTAGCCGACCGAGGCCAGGATCTCGTCGGTGTGCTCGCCCAGCAGCGGCGAGCGCTCCACCGGCACGTCGTTGTCGGAGAGCCGGATCGGCAGGGCGACCTGGACGTAGTTGCCGCGCTCGGGATGCGGCACCTCGACCAGCATGCCGCGGTCGTACATCGAGCGGTCCTCGATCAGGTCCTTCATGCTGAGGATCGGGCCGCAGGGCACGTCGATCTCGTTCAGCGCCTGCATCACCTCGATCTTGCTGCGCTGGCTGGTCCAGGCCTGGAGGATGCCGAAACAGTCCGGCAGGTGGCTCAGCCGCGCCTCCGGCGTGGCATAGGCCGGATCCTCGATCAGCTCCTCGCGGCCGACCAGGCGCATCAGCGGCGCCCAGCCCTGCGGCTGGATGATGACATAGGCGTAGTCGTTCTCGCCGCCGGGGGCGCAGACCAGCGCCTGGCCCGGTTGGCCGCCGCCCGAGGCGTTGCCGGAGCGCGGCACGGCCTCGCCGAACTCGGTGTTCGGGTATTCCCGCAGCGGGCCGTGGACCAGGCGCTGCTGGTCGCGCATCTTGACCCGGACCAGGTTCAGCACGCAGTCCTGCATCGCCACCTCGACCCGCTGGCCGCGGCCGGTCTGGGTCCGCTGCAGCAGCGCCGCGAGCACGCCGGCGACGAGATGCATGCCGGTGCCGCTGTCGCCGATCTGGGCGCCGGTCGAGGTCGGCGGGCCGTCATGCCAGCCGGTGGTGCTCATCGACCCGCCCATGGCCTGGGCCACGGTCTCATAGGCCTTGCAGTCGACATAGGGGCCGGGGCCGAAGCCCTTGACCGAGGCGTAGATCACCCGCGGGTTGATCTTCTGGATCCGGTCCCACGGGAAGCCCTGGCGGTCGAGCACGCCGGGGCCGAAATTCTCGATCAGAACGTCCGACTGCTCGAGCAGCTTGATGAAGGCCTCCTGCCCCTGCGGCGACTTCATGTTGATGGTGATGCTGCGCTTGTTGCTGTTCAGCATGGTGAAATAAAGGCTGTCGACATTCGATTTGTCGCGCAGCTGCGACCGGGTGATGTCGCCGCGGCCCGGCATCTCCACCTTGATCACATCCGCCCCGAACCACGCCAGGATCTGCGTCGCCGAGGGTCCCGACTGGACATGAGTCATGTCGAGAACGCGCACCCCATCCAGGGCCTTGCCCATGGTCTCTCTCCCGTGTTTGTGCAGCTGCAGGACGGGGCGCGGGCGGCTGTATGGCCCGCGCCCGCGGCCGCCTACTTGTACATGGTCTGGTTCATGGTCCCCGGGGCGTAGGCGTCGGGGTCGATCCACACATTGATCAGCGACGGCTTGCCGGATTCCCGGGCCCGCTCCAGCGCCGGGCGGATCTGGCTGGCCTCGTAGACCTCCTCGCCATAGCCGCCGAGCATCTGGGCGAACTTGGAGTAGTGCACGTCGCCCAGCTTGTTGCCGACATTGCCCTTCTCCGGCCCGTATTTCTGGATCTGGCCGTAGCGGATCTGGTTCATGTGCGAGTTGTTGCCGACCACGCCGATGAAGGGCAGGTCGAAGCGCACCATGGTCTCGAAATCCCAGCCGGTCAGGCTGAAGGTGCCGTCGCCGAACAGGCAGAGCACCTCCTTCTCCGGCTGGGCGATCTTCGACGCCATGGCGAAGGGCACGCCGACGCCGAGGGTGCCGAGCGGGCCCGGATCCATCCAGTGGCCCGGGGCCCGCGGCTTGACCACGCCGCCCGAGAAGGTGACGACGTCGCCGCCGTCGCCGATATAGACGGTGTTGTCGGTCAGGAACTCGTTCAGCTCATAGGCCAGGCGCAGCGGATGGATCGGCGAGGCGTCGGAGCGCAGCTTCGGCAGCCGCGCCGCCTCCATCTTCGCCTCCTCGGCCCGCAGCTCCTCGAGCCAGGGCTCGCGGCCCTTGGCGCCGTTGTCGACCCGGCCGGAGACGGCCTGCGTGACGGCGGCGAAGATGGCGCCGCAATCGCCGACCAGGCCGAGCGAGACGTCGCGGTTCTTGCCGACGGTGCGGTAGTCGAGGTCGATCTGCACCACCGTGGCGTTGCGGCCCAGGCGCTTGCCGTAGCCCATGCGGAAGTCGAAGGGCGTGCCGACGATCAGGATCACGTCGGCGTTGTCGAAAGCGTAGCGCCGGGTCTGCTGGAAGTGGTGCGGGTCGCCGGGCGGCAGCGTGCCGCGGCCGGCGCCGTTCATGAAGGCCGGGATGTTCAGGGCCCGGACGAAGGCGATCGCGTCCTCGGCGGCGCGGCAGGTCCAGACCTGCTGGCCCAGCAGCACGCAGGGCTTCTTGGCATGGACCAGGATGTCGGCCAGTTTCTCGACGTCGCGCGGGTCGCCGATGCTCTTGGTCGACCAGCGGTAGTGGCCGGCCTCCGGCAGCCTGGCCTTCTTCAGCGGCACATGGCCGTCCAGGATGTCGCGGCCGATCTCGAGATAGACCGGGCCGGGGGCGCCGGCGAAGGCCTCGCGGAAGGCCATCGAGCACATGTCGGCGACGCGCTCGGTGGTCACCACATTGGCCGCGAACTTGGTGATCGACTTCATCATGTCGACATGCGGCAGGTCCTGCAGCGATCCCATCTTGTGCTGGTCGAGCGCGCCCTGGCCGCCGATCAGCAGGAACGGGCTCTCGGCGCGGAAGGCGTTGGCGACGCCGGTGATGGCGTCGGTGGTGCCCGGGCCGGCGGTGACCACGGCGCAGCCGGGCTTGCCGGTGACGCGGGCATAGCCGTCGGCGGCATGGGCCGCGACCTGCTCGTGCCGGACGTCGATGATGCGGATGCCCTCGTCCAGGCAGCCGTCATAGATGTCGATGATGTGGCCGCCGCAGAGGGTGAAGATGGTGTCGATGCCCTCGGCCTTGAGCGCCTTGGCCACAAGGTGACCGCCGGAGATGACCTCCTCCGTCGCGGCCGCTTCCTTCACTGTCGTATCGGGCATGATCGCTTCCTCCTTCACCTTCTGCTCGGGATGCACGGCATTGCGTGGCGCCGGGCGGTCATTCGAAGCCGGTCCCGTGCCGCTCGACCGACCGCGACAGGTCGAGGGCATGGTTGCGGACCAGCGTCTCGGCGAGATCCCCGTCGCGCCGCGCCAGGGCCTCGACGATGGCGGCGTGGTCGGCCACCGACCGTTCGGCCCGCTCCGGCCGGCCGATCAGGGACCAGCGGATGGCACGGATGTGCAGGAACAGGGTCTCGGTCATCTCGGTGATCAGGGCGCAGCCGCCAAGGCGGATCAGCGCCTGATGGAAATCGATGTTGGCGGCGGCGAACCGGTCCGAGGACTCCGCCTCCGCCGCCTGGCCGGCGATCATGGCGCGCAGCGCCTCGATCTCGGCCGGGGTGGCCTGCGCCGCCGCCAGGCGGGCGGCCATGCCCTCCAGCGCGGCCCAGACCACGATCAGCTCGCGGATCTCGTCCCTGGTCTTGCGCACCACGAAGACGCCGCGCCGCGGCATCGACCGGACGAGGCCTTCCTGCTCGAGCAAGGCGATGGCCTCGCGCACCGGGGTCCGGCTGATGCCCAGCGCCTCGCACAGCTGCCGCTCGTCGATCCGGATCGGGCGGCTGTGGCCGTAGATGTTCATGCGCACGATCGCGTCGCGCAGGGCCTGGTAGGCCTTGGCCTTGTAGCTGGCCTTGGCGGCCAGCGGCGCGACATCGAGCGTCACCCCATCCACCAGCATCGGCGTTCCGTCCCAGAGCGTGCGACCGGCCGCGAAGGCTCTTTGGTCGACTGAATTCAGAATTTTGTATACCAGAAGAATCGGTCCGGCAAGCGGGGAAAGTGGATGCGTTCGTCTTTTTTACCTGGCGCGGCCGAAACTTTATGTTGCAGTGCAAAAAGATGGCCGTACCACGGCGTGCACGGCCCAGTCGGGAGGAAACTATCAATCTGTCGTAGGTTGGGTTCGCGGCAGCGAACCCAACAGGGAAGGACCGTACAAGTGGGTGTTGGGTTCGCGTCGCGAACCCAACCTACGTCCGGTCTGCTACGCCAAGCTCTTGGCAACGTCCTCGCACATCTTCTTGGCGTCGCCGAAGAGCATGAGGGTGTTGTC
>NZ_JBHYMS010000120.1:0-4230 GCF_042743185.1 Inquilinus sp. NPDC058860
GGGTTGGGGGTGGGGGTTCACGCGGCTCGGGCTGGCCTGGACCGCCACAGGCCGATCTGGACAACAAACGGAACTCCCAACGCATTCGCGCGCGGACGCGCGCAGACCCCTCCCCCTGCCCCCCTCCCGCAAGGGGAGGGGGGACAAGAAAGAAGCAGGCTCTGGTCCTTTCGAAAAAACCTCACTTGCGGGAGAGACTACGCGTTGAGCGAAGTCGCGAGGCCATCCGGCGATCACGGCCGGCTGCGCGCCGTCGCCGCCCTGTCGGCGCATTACGGGGTCAGCGGCATCCTGACTCCGTATCTGCCGGTGTGGCTGGCGGCGAGCGGGCTGGCCGCCGATGCGGTCGGCTGGACCATGGCCGCGGGCTTCGCCCTGCGCGCCGTCTGCATCCTCGGCTTCGGCATGGTCGCGACCCTGCTGCTGCCGGCCGGCGGCCTGGCCGCCGGCGCCGCCGTCTCCGCCGCGCTGGTGCTGGTCGCGGCCGCGCTGATCGCCGATCCCGGCACCATCGGCCTGCTGTCGGTCCTGGCGGTCGGACTCGTCTACGGCTCGATCCCGCTGATCGAGAGCTTCGCCAACACCGTGACCCTGCGCAGCGGCCACGGCTACGGCCGGATGCGCGCCTGGGGGTCCTTCGCCTTCATGGTCGGCAATGTCGGCATGGGGGCGCTGCTGGTCCTGCCGGACGGCGCCGCGCTGCTGCCCTTCATCACCGCGGGGCTGCTGCTGTGCCTGTGCCTGGCGGTGCTGGGCCCGACCTGGCAGCCGCCGACGCCGCGCCTCGACCCGCGTGCGGCCGCCGCGGCCCTGGCGGTGGCGGCGCCGCTGCTGGCCCCGGCCCTGCTGCTGCAGGCGTCGCACGCCTTCTACTATTCCTTCGGCACCCTGTGGTGGATCGACCATGGCGTCGCCAGGGGCAGCACCGGCATCGTCTGGGGCGCCGCCGTCGCCGCCGAGATCGTGGTCTACCGCTATGCCGCCCGACGGCTGGAGAAGATCGCGCCGGCGACGCTGCTGGCGATCTGCTGCGTGGTGGCCATCGGCCGCTGGCTGCTGCTGGCGGCCGACCCGCCCTTGGCCCTGATCATCCTCAGCCAGCTCGGCCACGCCATGACCTTCGGCGGCGCCTATCTGGCAGCCCAGACCGTGATCCGCACCCGGATCCGGCCGGAGCTGCACTACATGGCCCAGGCCGGCTACGCCTTCCTGACCACCTTCGTCGGCCTGGCCGGGACCACCGCGCTGATTCCCTGGGCGCTGCGCACCACCGGCGCCGATCCCTGGCTGCTGATGGCCGCGATCGCCGCGGCGGCGCTGGCCTGGCTGGGATTGTCCCGAATCGCCCGCCCTGCGCCATAGTGCTGCCGCGGTCACCGGACGGCTTCCGCGCATCGGCGAAGCAGGATACAACTCCGCCCGCCCGCCTGCCCTTGCCATCATCGAAAAGCAGATCGCGTGCCCGCCTCCAGATTGTCCGCGACCCGTGCCCTGGTCTACCTGGGCGCCTTCTGCCAACGCCGTGCGCCTTGGGTGATCGGCGCAGCGCTGGTGCTGTCGGTCTGCGCCGTGCTGGTGGTGATGCACCGCCTGTCGATCAACACCGACACCGGCACGCTGCTCGACCCCGACCTGCCCTGGCAGCAGGACAACGCCGCGCTCGACAAGGCGTTTCCGCAGAACATCGGCCTGCTGGCCATCGTCATCGACGGGCAGACGCCGGAGCTGGCGGAGTCCGCGGCCGTGCAGCTGACCAAGGCGCTGGCGGCGGAGCCGTCGCTGTTCAAGACCGTCCGCCGCCCGGATGGCGGGCCCTTCTTCGACCAGAACGGCATCCTGTTCCTGTCGCTGAAGGAGGTGCAGCAGACGGCGAACGACATCATCGCCGCCCAGCCGCTGCTCGGCGGCCTGGCCGCCGACCCGACGCTGCGCGGGCTGTTCGGCGTCCTCAATCTCGCCCTGCAGGGCGTGCAGATGGGCCAGGCCGAGCGGTCGCAGATGCAGCCGGCCTTCACCCGGATGGCGGCGACGATCGACGCCAACCTGACCTCCGACCACGTGGTCCAGCCGCTGTCCTGGCAGTCCCTGCTGTCCACGACCCCGCCCTCGCCGCGGTCCCTGCGCCGCTTCGTCCTGGCGCAGCCGGTGCTCGACTACGGCGCGCTCGAGCCGGGGGCGAAGGCCACCGGGTTCGTCCGAGCCACGGCGGAGGCGCTGCACCTGACCCCGGATTACGGCGTCACCGTGCGGCAGACCGGCAACATCCCGCTGAACGACGACCAGTTCGCCAGCGTCAGCGAAGGCATCGGCCTGTCGACCACGGTGTCGGTGGTGCTGGTGCTCGGGCTGCTGCTGCTGGCCCTGCGCTCCTTCACCATGACCGCGGCGATCATGGTCACGCTGTTCGTCGGGCTGCTGATGACAGCAGCCTTTGCTGCCCTGGCGGTGGGCGCCCTGAACCTGATCTCGGTCGCCTTCGCCGTGCTGTTCGTCGGCATCGCCGTCGATTTCGGCGTGCAGCTCTGCGTCGCCGTGCGGGCCAAGCGCACCACCGCGCCCAACATCTTCGCCGCCACCAACGCCGCCATCCGCCGCGTCGGCACCGCCCTGGTGCTGGCCGCGCTGTCCGCCGCCAGCGGCTTCTTCGCCTTCCTGCCGACCGATTATCGCGGCGTCTCCGAGCTCGGGCTGATCGCCGGCGTCGGCATGCTGATCGCGGTGGCGCTCAACCTGACGCTGCTGCCGGCCCTGCTGGCGGTGCTGCCGGTGCGGGCCGAGCCGCGCGAGGTCGGCTGGACGGAGCTGGCCCCGATCGACCGCTTCCTCCTGAAGTACCGGCGCTGGGTGCTGGCCGGCGGTGCGCTGCTGGCGCTGGGGTCGCTGGCGCTGATGCCGCGGCTGGCCTTCGACTTCAACCCGCTGAACCTGGTGGATCCGCGCTCCGAAGCCGCCTCGACGATGCTCGAGCTGATGCGGGACCCGCTGACCACGCCCAACACCATCGACATCCTGACCCCTTCGGTCGAGGCCGCGGCGGCGCTGACGCCGAAGCTGCAGGCCCTGCCCGAGGTCGACACCGTGCTGTCGCTGAACAGCTTCGTGCCCGGCGACCAGCAGGCCAAGCTGGCGGTCCTGTCCGACCTCGCCCTTCTGGTCGGCCCGGTCCTGGACGTTCCGGCGGTCGAGGACCAGCCCTCCGACGCCGCGGTGCGCGCCGCCGCCGCCAAGATCGCGGCGACCCTGCGGCAGATCGCGCCGGAGGCCGACAGCCCGGAGCGCCGCCTGGCCGACGGGCTGGACCGGCTGGCCAAGGCCGACGCCGCGACCGTGGCCCGGGTCGGCCAGGCGCTGCTGAACGGGCTGCCGACGACGCTGGACCGGCTGCGACTGCTGCTGTCGGCCCAGCCGGTGACCCTGGCCGACCTGCCGAAGGACCTGAGGGAGACCTGGGTCGCACCGGACGGCCAGGCCAAGCTGACGGTGTTCCCCAAGGGCAACGCCGCCGACAACGCCGTGATGGAACGCTTCGTCAACGCGGTCCGCGCCGTCGCGCCGCATGCCACCGGGACGGCGGTGACGATCCAGGAATCGAGCCGGACCATCGTCGGCGCCTTCATCACCGCCGGCATCCTGGCGACCGTGATGATCGCGCTTCTGCTCGCGGTCGCGCTGCGCCGGCTGCGCGACGTGCTGCTGGCGCTGACGCCGCTGCTGCTGGCCGGCCTCATGACGCTGGCGGCCACCGTCGTCACCGGCCTGCCGATCAACTTCGCCAACATCATCGCCCTGCCGCTGCTGCTCGGGGTCGGCGTCGCCTTCGACATCTACTTCGTCGTGAACTGGCGGGCCAGGCGCGGCGAGCCGCTGCAATCCAGCACCACCCGCGCCATCGTGTTCAGCGCGCTCACCACCGGCTCGGCCTTCGGCAGCCTGTGGCTTTCGCCCCATCCCGGCACGGCCGGGATGGGCGAGCTGCTGACGATCGAGCTGCTGTTCACCCTGTTCGCCGTGCTGGTGTTCATGCCGGCCCTGCTGGGCCCGCCCGCGCCATTGCCGCGCCATCGTCCGGCCTCATCGTGAAGCCAGGCTTCACGGAGCGTCCGGATCAGGCCCGGTGACGGCCCGGCCGGACAGGACTAGGACGAATCGACATTCAGCGCAACCAGAGGATGACGGCGGCGAGATGGATGAAGGCCATGTAGTGAGCGGCGCGTCGGTCGTATCGTGTGG
>NZ_JBHYMS010000121.1:0-3805 GCF_042743185.1 Inquilinus sp. NPDC058860
GCGCCCCGGCGGTCCTGGGGGTGTCGGGACGAGGGGCGTCTCCCCTCGTCCCGCGCTATCGCGCGGCATGTTCGCCTTCGTCGAACAAGGGGCAGTGGATTTCTGAGCGCGGACAAGAAAAAAGGCGCTCCGACAGGAAGCGCCTTTATCGCAGCAGAGCAAGCCGGCTTCAGCCGCCGAGGTCGGAAATCGCCTTGTTGATCGCTGATTGGGCCTTCTGAAGGGCCTTGAGCGCCTTGGCCCTGTCCATCTCCGTCTGCCGCGGGTCGAAGAAGCCGAGCGCGGCGAAGACAGCTTCCACGCGCTTCCGGATCCCATCCGTTGCCACCATCTGGACCGGCCCAGAGGGTTCGCCCCCGTCACCCCCCTCCCCGTCCCCGCCAGCATCAGTGTCACTATCTCCGCCTGGGCTGGGACCACTCGCGCCGGCTGCCGGCAACGAGGCCGGCGTTCGGGGCTCAGCTGCCGGCTCTTGCGGTGCCGCCGCCGGCGGCTCGGCTTGGCCACCCTTCTTGAGGCTGTCGACCAGGATCTGGACGCTGCGATAGGTGATCGCGTCCGGTCCGCGGTCGCTGACATAGGCCTCGACGAGTTCGGGGCGGCTCTTCCAAACCTGGAACAGGTCGTACAGGGCCCGCAGCGCGACATCCGGCGCGAGCTCCCGCAGGAAAGGCGGCATCTGCAGAATCGCGGCGTATTGGCTCAACTTCGCCTTGGGGATGCCGGTCGCTTTAGCGATGTCGGTGAGCTTCAGGCCGCCGCCCAACTGCTCCCCAATGAAACTCGCCATTTCCTCCGGGTTGAGGGCTTGGCGCTGCTCGTTCTCGACAACCTGCTTCTGACGGGTCCGCGCGGCTGCATCGTCGTCGGTATCAAGAAACGCATCGATCTCGGTCAGGCCGGCCATACTGGCGGCGCGCCAACGCCGCTCGCCGGCGACGATGATGTGAACCCCCTCCCCGTTCGCCGGCCTCACTCGGATCGGCTGCATCACGCCAACCGCCTTGAAGGATGCTGCGAGCTGGTCGAGGTCGTCGAACGACTTCCGAGGCTGGTCGGGGTCCGGTGCGATCTTGTCGATGGGGATCCGAAGTGGCTTTCCGGACTCAATGGGCGTTTCGGCCGCGGTGGCGATATCGCTGACAAGACTGGCGAACTTACTCATGCGGCGGCCTCCGAGAGGGCAAGGGTACGCTCCTTGATGACGGAGAGGATGGGCCGGATCTCCCGCCCGGCCTCCTGGGCCGCGGTCTTCTTGATCTTCCAGACCGGCACCTTCTCCGAAAGGGCCTCGCTGTATCCCTGCCGCTGGGTAATCACCCCCGGGAACATCATGTTCGAGCCGACCCCCTTGATGAGATCCTGAAGATGTTGCCGCTGCTTCGGTGAATTGCTCTGGAAGCGCGATGGTAGGAGGCCGAGGAAGTGAAGCGCGCGGCCGTTCCGGGCCTTGCTCTCGACGTGGCGCCGCTGGTTCAGCAGTGCGCGGACGCCGAGGAGCGCGTACTCCTCAAGCTCGATCGGCGACACCAGAGCATCGGCCACCATCATCGCAGCCATGTTCCGGACGCCCCACGTCGGCGGCGTGTCTATGACGACAAAATCGAAGTGCGCCTTCAGCTCCGGGAATCGCCCCTCGATCGACACCATCGCAGCTTCGGCTTGCTGCTCGGCCGCGAACAAGGCCGGGTCGGCTGCGAGAAGCGTGATGCCAGGCCTGCTCTCCAAGGCTAGGTCGGGACCGAAAAGCAGCTGCGAGGCCTTCGCGCCGTTGCCGTGCTCGGAAAGCGTGTGGCTGACATTCCCTTGGGGGTCGAAATCGATCACCAATATCCGGCTAGTCGGATCATCCTCGGCCAGGAACCAGGCGAGGTGAGCCGCCAGCATGGTCTTGCCGACACCCCCCTTCTGGTTGTTGATGACGATCGTCTTCATCTAGTCGTCCTTTCGCCGCCGATCCTTCAGATCGTCGTCTTCGATGTGGAGACCATAGGTTTTGAGTGCGCGAAGGATGAGGCCGCGGACCGTCTGGCTCGGATCGTCTCGAGCCCAATCGTCGATCTGCTCTTTGACGTAGGCGGGCGCCTTGATGTTGATCATCTTCTCGGCTCGGTCGAGGACCTTTGGAACTGCCTTCCTTCGCGTCATGGTGCTCTCTGTTGTTGTGCCTGTTACGGCACGGATCGGCGGCCTATGCGGCCGCCTCCTCCGTGCCTTCCTGCCTGTCTGGCTGGAAGCTGTGAATGAGATCGACGGCGCGTTGCGCAGCGGCCGCGGCCTTGAAGATGAACCGCTTGTCGTTTTTCAGGGCCTGCAGCCAACTCGCGATGTAGGCCGCATGGTCGATGATGTGATCCGGCCGAAAGCCTAGGTCCGCGCCGAGAAACGCAGCGCCGAGCTCGGCCACAAGCTCCTCCTGGGCGTAACCCTCGTCGCCCCACTGCTGGCGGCCGAAGTCCCGATCCAGCCGCGACGGGTGCCGCGTCCAATGGACGGTCTCATGGGCCCGCGTTGAGTAGTACTGCTCAGCATCCCTGAAGGCCTCGAACTCGGGCAAGCGGATTTCGTCGGTGGTGATCCGATAGAAGGCCTGGTTGCCGCCGTGCTCGACGGTCGCGGGCACGTTGGCAAGGAAACGCTCGGCGGCCTCGATCCTCGCCGGCGCCGGCGGCAACTCCTCCTCGGGCACATAGTACGCCGAAGGGAGGCCTTCGATCTGGTCGGCGCTGAAGACATAGAACGTCTTCATGAAGCGGATCGACTGGCTGACGGATCCGCCGTCGTCCCCCTCCTCCTCGATCTCCCGCGTGCCGGCGTAGACGACGCGGGTTGCCTTCGCACCCTTCCGGACATGGCCGCCGAGCTCGGCCGCCTGTTTGAACGTCATCCAGAACGGCGAGAGATACCCGGCCGCGGTCGCAGTCATCCACAGAATCAGGACGTTGATCCCGCGATAAGGGACGCCATTGTGCCGTAGCGGCCGGGTCGTCCCCTTGCTGGTCCAGGGCTTGTCCCACGGCCGAACACCCTCGTTCAGCGCCGCAACGATGCGGTCCGTCACGTCCTGGTAGATATCAGCGCGGTCAGTCATGATTCGTCCTTCCTATCACGATCACAGCTTTACATCTTTATGTAAAGCTTTTGTGGACACACTTCGGCTGTAGAAGGGCGCGGCCGACACTCTCGCCGGCCGCTGCTCATAGGATCACCGATCGTAGGCGCCGCTCTCATCCCCATCACGCTTCGGCGGCGTCGGGAACTCGATCTCTCCCCGTTCGTCGACCAGCACCTCGGGCGCAACCCGGTCGCTCCCCTCTCCTTCGATGCGATACTTCCGGTAGGTCATAGTCCCGACCACCTGGGCCAGACGGCCTTTCGTCCCGTGCTTCTCCAGCATGGAAATCAGGCCCTTCTGATAGGTAATCACCTTGTGCCATGCAGTCCGGTCGACCCAAGCGCCGGTCTCGCGATCCTTGTAGCCTTCATTTGAGGCAAGGCTAAGAGAAGCTTTTCGCCGACCATCCTGAAACGTGAAGATCTCGACATCATCTCCAAGATGACCAGAAACGATAAACTTGTTCATCTCAGTAACTCCTTCGGCTTCGTCGATCTAACAGAATAAATATATTTCGGATCTCGCTTTATGTAAAGACATAAAGACATGCAAGGACAAAAATAATCTGCTTTCATCTCTCTTCTATACATGGCATTGCCCCTTGTTCGACGAAGGCGAACATGCCGCGCGATAGCGCGGGACGAGGGGAGACGCCCCTCGTCCCGACACCCCCAGGACCGCCGGGGCGCG
>NZ_JBHYMS010000122.1:0-3801 GCF_042743185.1 Inquilinus sp. NPDC058860
ACCCCGACAGCAGCTCGTCCAGAAGCTCCGGTCGCAGTGTCGTCATTGCAGGTCCTCCACTACTAAATATTGGACCCACAGCCTTCACTTACACAAGATACCGGACATTCTCCAGATGGGCTACCGCAAGCTCTCCGCCCGGCCGCGCCATCACGCCCAAGACCCGGCCGCCGCCGCGGCGTTCAAAAAAACTTCCCGGCCCGCGTGGCAGAGATCGCCGCACGCCATCCGGGCCAGCCGATAGAGATCTGGTTCCAAGATGAGGCTCGGATCGGCCAGAAGAACAAGATCACCCGGCGCTGGGCCAGGCGTGGCACCCGCCCCGCAGCCCCGCACGACCAGCGCACCCGCTCGGCCTACATCTCCGGCGCCATCTGCCCGAAGGAGGGCAAGGGCGCCGGCCTGGTCCTGCCCCGCTGCACCACCGGGGCGATGCAGTTGCACCTGGACGAGATCGCCCAGGCCGTGGCCCCGGGCGCCCACGCCGTCGTCCTGCTCGATCAGGCCGGCTGGCACATGACCGACAAGCTGGCCGTGCCGGCCAACATCACCCTGCTGCCGATCCCGGCCCGCTCGCCCGAGCTCAACGCCGCCGAGAACGTCTGGCAGTTCCTCCGGGAGAATTGGCTCTCCAACCGGGTCTTCAAGTCCTACCGCGACATCCTCGATCACTGTTGCTTCGCCTGGAACAGGCTCATGGCCCAGCCTTGGAAAATCATGTCCATCGGCCTCCGACAATGGGCTCATGGGTCATGAATTCCGCAGGCTGGTATAAGCCATCTGGGACGCGCGTTACTCCGTTGATGCTAATTGTTGTCTTAGCACCAATATCGTAGACGGCACGGACAGCGTCCTCACCGACTTTGCCGACTTGGTTTGGGGTTAGGCCGCCGACGACGGGTGCGGCTGTTTTCGCTGCTCGCAACTCGGCAGCGAGGCCGATGAGGCTTCTGGCCCCTGCGAGCACTCGGCCAGCCAGCGCGCCGGGCGGCGTGCCAGTGCCCTGCACTGACATCGCCACGCCATCGATGCTCGGGCCATAGGGATCGAGCGCCGCCGCAGCACCGACGACGGGGCCAGCTACCAGATTCTCACCGCTGGCTACGAGATTGCCGAATGCCCCCAGGCCATATGCGGCGCTGGGATCAACCGCCGGAACAGGCCGCTCAACCGACAGGTCGGCATCCAACCCTCCCTCAGTAGAGTCTTGCGGCCTTCCTCACAACTTTGCGACAGAGGCATCGCACGAGGCCGGGGCATGTGAAGGCAGGTCGCCGAATGTGCGATCGTGGCTGACCAAGGGGGCTGCAACGCAGGGTCTGTGTGCGGACGGAGTCTATTTGTCTCAAATTGCATATATTCTGGCATGGATCGTCAACTGCCTGCGCACCTTCTTGGATCCAAGAAGGTTTATGGTCCGGCATGAACTCAACTGAGGGGGCGGGTGGCCGCTGCTGCGTCAGGTCTCTGGTGTGGTTTCGGGCAGAGGGTGGCTGCGGTGGTTGAAGCAGTTGGAATCGTGCCATTCGGCATCGCCGATGGCAATGTGCATTCTGCGTGCATTCTGCCGGCTGCCGGACCGAATCCCGCCTCATCTGAACGTGGGCTGTCATCAGTGATTCCTGTGTTTTGAGTTCTTTGGTAGATCATGCTTAGAAGGGTTGTGAAGAAATGGCCATCTCTAACGATCTGAAGAAGGTTCTCGGAATTCAGAACGAATTCTATGGAACATCTGCCAGGGATATAATTACGGGAACCGATGGGAACGACTATATCGAAGCAAAATCGGGCGGAAGTGGGGCTTGGGGTGGCCCTTTTGCTGGTGGAAATAATTACGAATTCTTGAATGGGAATGGCGGAAACGATACGATCGGCTATTCGGAGTCGTCAGGGGCTGTCACGATAGACCTCAGCAAGCCTGAGGCGTTCTATCAAGGTGAATCATGGCTTCACTGGTTTGCGAATAATACTCTTGGGGTAGTGTGGCGTGGTGTCGAGGCTCTTGGCCATACTGTATTTTCTTTTGGGGGGGTTAACGAGTGGGACAAGGTGTTTGTTGATAACAATTATTTCGCCATTCATGCCACGGGCGGCGACGCCGAAGGGACGGATGGGAAAGATGTCGACGTCGCCATTGGGTTCGAGAATGTGGCCGGGTCCAACCACGACGACAGCCTGACCGGCGACGAGACAAACAACAAGCTGGCCGGCTTGGACGGCAAAGATATCTTGAGTGGTGGGGATGGTGACGATCTTCTGATCGGCGGCGTCGGAGCTGATCAGCTCGACGGCGGCGCTGGCATCGACACTGCCAGCTATTTCGACAGCGCCAACGGCGTTTCCGTGAACCTGGCCACCGGCCACGGCACCAGCGGCACCGCCACCGGTGACACCTTGATCTCGATCGAGAGTGTGCAGGGCTCTGCCTACGCCGATACCCTGGTCGGCAACAGCGTTGCCAACCACATCAGCGGCGGTGCCGGTGACGATACTCTCCGCGGCGGCGCGGGAGCCGACTATCTCAACGGCGGCACCGGTTTCGACACCGCCAACTATTCCGACAGCGCCGAGGACGTTTCCGTGAACCTGGCCACCGGCCACGGCACCAGCGGCACCGCCACCGGCGACACATTGATCTCGATCGAGGGTGTGCAGGGCTCTGCCTACGCCGATACCCTGATCGGCAACAGCGCCGCCAACCACATCGGCGGTGGTGCCGGTGACGACACCCTCCGCGGCGGCGCGGGAGCCGACCATCTCGACGGCGGCGCCGGTTTCGACACCGTCACTTACTTCGACAGCCCCAAGGGCGTTTCCGTGAACCTGGCCACCGGCCACGGCACCAGCGGCACCGCCTACAACGACACCTTGATCTCGATCGAGGGCGTCAGAGGCTCCGGCTACAACGACACGTTGATCGGCAACAGTGCCGCCAACACCCTGTTCGGCTCGTACGGGAAGGATGCGCTGACCGGTGGGGCCGGCGGGGACCGCTTCATCTTCGAGTCCGCCCGCGACACTGCTGTCGGGTTCAAGAATGCCGATCGGATCACCGATTTCAACAGCGCTCAAGGGGACGTGATCGACCTGTCGAAGATCGACGAGAACGGCAGCAACGACATCGGCAACGGCAACTTCAATTTTATTGGCACCGGCGCCTATACCAAGCACGCTGGCGAGTTGCGCTACGACGTCGTCGGCCACGATGTCGTCATCGGCGGCGACATCAATGGCGACGGCGTCTCCGACTTCAACATCGTGCTCAGCGATGTCGCCAGCCTAAAGTTCTCCGACTTCGTGCTGTAGCGGTAGCCCGGCCCGGTGCCGACGTCCTCGGCACCGGGCCTCATCATTGCTGGAGGACCAACGACGCTGTCACGGGTGAGAGCCGGGCCAGCGTCTCCAGCTGCCGCCGGCGGACAGTGATGTCGACTTCGGGGGTGGCGGAGCTGCGCCGATGGGAGGCGCTCCCGTAAGCAGACCCATCGAGCGGAGGGACGGGGAAGGTGTTGGCCCACGACACCTCCCCATTCCCCTCGGCGGAACGGCAATGGCCTCGTCCGGCTTGAGGCTGGCCGAGGAGGGATATGTCTGGAAGGTGGTGAAGCCTCACTGCCGGCGCCGCACGAACGTCGAGGTGACCAAGATTGGTCGAATGAGATCATCGAGGGTGCTTGCTTTGCTTTCGGCGCTTGGGAGGCTGAAATGTACGCGTGATGTGGAGGCCGCCTGCCGTCGGAGGAGAGGAGGCTCCAGGATGGTGTCCACCATCAGCGTTGGTGGACACCATGGTGGAGTGGA
>NZ_JBHYMS010000123.1:0-3762 GCF_042743185.1 Inquilinus sp. NPDC058860
ACCGGCTTCCCCTATGCAGAAGCATCGCGCTGCGCCGCTCTCCTGCCCCGTCGGCATTTTCAACCGGCGCAGGGCATAGGGAGTGTGAGAAATGCGGGCTAACCCGGCGGGTCCGCGGCCGTCTGCCGCAATCCGGCATCACGGCAGGGCAATTCCTCACCAACGGCCTTCGTGCTAAATTGATGGAAACAGTTCGATTGCAATTTACTTTCACTGAGTTGAATTTTTGTTTCTAATTTCCGGACACAAAAGACAAATGACCAACAGACCGCCATCTTGCGGACGCCTTGCTGCGAACTGCATTCGAGATTCGGGAGTATTCCCTCGCCCGCGCCCTCTTCGACGCCCTGGATGCTGTGATTTGTCGGGCTGCGCCTGCCCGCCTCGCGGCGAGAGAGCAATGATCGACGCTCCGAGCCTCCGACACCGGCGACCACGGCCCGCTGCTTCCGTCGATATCGACCAGACGGCCACCCCCCACCGGCTCCAGGCCCGGAGGGTTTCATGACGAACTGGCTCGCCGGCGCCGAGGCCTATCTGCACAGCCGTCCGAACATCGCCATCGCGGCGGTCGCGGCCGTCGTCCTGCTGGCCCTGATCGCCTGGATCTGGGGCCCGGCGCTGCTGACGTCGCGGCACAAATACGAATCGCGCAGGGAGCGGGTCGAGGACGCCGACCGATACCGGCGCAACATCGGGCAGCTGCTCACCATTCCGATCCTGCTCCTCGCCATCCTCTACACCCTGCATCAGGTGGCGGGGGCCGCGCGCAGGAGTGTCGAGAAGAGCGACGAGGAGAGGTTCAGCCAGGGCTCCCAGGCGCTGGCCAGCGGCAACGTCTCGATACGGTTGGGCGGCATCCACGCCCTGGCGCAGCTGATGGGCGGCGACCGGCCGGAGGCGCTGTGCCCCGATGGCAATCAGCGCCCCCTGTCATCGAGCGGAGGCGGTGCCGATCCGGACTCGGCCGATGCCCGCCGCTCGCCGCAGGACCAGCTCTATCGGGCGGCGCTGCAGGCGATCGCCGCCCAGGCCGTCACATCCTCCCGCCTCGCACGGCTGGGATCCGAGGGGGACGCCGCCCGGCAGGCACTGGAGGCAGCCTCGCATGAGGTGCCGGCCGGTGCGGACACCTATGCGGCGCTCTCCGTCATCGCCCGGCGCAAATGCGAGCCCTATTCGCAGGAGGTGCCGCTCGACCTGTCGCACGGGTATTTCCGCGGCGCCTCGATGGCCCATGCCCAGCTGATCCGATCCGATCTGCGGGGGTCGGATTTCTCGGCATCCGAGCTGGCGCTGGCGAACCTGTATCAGGCGAGCCTGGACGGGGCCGATTTCGGCGGGGCGAACCTGACGCGGGCGAGCTTCGCGAACGCATCCATGACGGACGCGAATTTCGGGCCCGGCGAGAATCTCGCCTCCCCCGCCCTGCCCCGCCTGCCCCATCTGCGGACGCAGCTGGGCCGCGCCCAGATCGTCACCGCCAACGCGCAAGGGGCGGATTTCCGATGCGCGATGATGAACGAGGCCCGGCTCGACGATTCGCAGCTCGGCGGAGCGGATTTCGAACACGCCGCCCTCAGCCGTGCCACCTTCCTGAGCGCCAAGGGCGTGGGCGCCAGATTCAATGCCGCCTGCGGCCCCAGGGCAAACTTCTCGAGCGCCACATTCGCGTCCGTCGCCGCCCCCATCCAGGTCGAAGGCCGCAAATCCGATTTCTCCGGGGCCGACTTCTCCGACGGCTTCTTCCGATCGGCCCGGTTCGACAGAATCCGTCTGCAGGGGGCAATCTTCGTGCGCGCCGACCTGGCCAACGCGACCTTCGAGAACAGCGATTTGACCAACGCGGATTTCCGCGGCGCGAACCTGACCGGCGCGAAGTTCGACGGCGCGAACCTGATCGGCGTCAAGCTGGGCGGCGCCACCGTCTGCAACGTCAGCGGATTGCCGGACGTCGTCGTGAGCCCGCGGTGCGAGCTGCGCTTCATGCCCGTCGAGGCGGGCCGGTTCGGGGACGACTGCCTCCCGACGGCCCGGACCGGCATCGGTGTCGATCAGCAGTGTCCTTATGACGGGGGTGAGGTCGTTGAGATGGCCGAACCTCCGGTCCTGTCCCAGCAGTGAGCGGCGGCGTCAACCGGCCAATGGCCGCTCGAACTCGGTGCGGATGGCGAATTCGCGCCAGCCGGCCCGGCGGAAGGCATTAACCATCGGCGCGTTGCGGGTGTCGGCATCGGCCTTGACCGGCCAGCGGCCGATGCGGGCCAGCGTCGCCGTCCCGCGGGCCAGCAGGGCGTGGACATGGCCGCGGCCGCGCTGTTCCGGCACCACGCCGAGATAGCCGATCGTCGCCATGCTGGGCGCCGCCGCGGGCATCACCAGCCCGACCAGCGCCCCGTCCGGCCCGTAGGCCAGCTCCCACCAGCCCGGATCGTGCTGCATCCCCTGGAGATCGGCGAAGATGTCGTCGTCGCCGATGCGGCGGTCGAGCGTGCCCGCCGTCACCCGCTCCGACGCGGTGCGGAACGCCGCCTCGCCGACCTCCGCCATCGACCGGAAGACCAGACCGTCGGCCGGCGGCGGCACGGGCGTGCCCGGATCGAGCTCGAACCGCACCGTCTCGCGGCGGATCGCGAAGCCGTTGCCGGTCAGCAGCGACCGGCGCCGGTCCGGCTCGGCCTGCCATTGCGGCGCCTGGAGCGGCGTGTCGAGGACATGGCCCAGCGCGCCGGCGCCGAGCGACCGCGCCCGATCCGCCATCCGCCGCAGCATCGAAGCGCCGACCGACTCGGCGTCCGGCATCCGCCAGGGCAGGTCGAACAGGACGATGTCGCTGGGCGACGCCGCTCCCGGCAGGGTCCAGAAAGCGATGCGGCCGAGGGGAGCCCCGTTCCGCTCCGCCAGGAAACACCACTCCCGGCGCATGGCGCCCTTGCCCAGCAGGTCGTCGACATAGCGGCGCACCGCTTCGACGTGGCCCGGGTCGGTGGCGGTGGCGGCGAAGACCGCCAGCTCGGAATCGGCGATCGGGCGCAGGCGGATGTCGGTGGTCACGTCGGTGTCAGCCTCCGGCCGTGATCAGGACCGACTCCGCCGAGCGCGTTGCCGGACCGTGATGCACGGCCTCGATGTTGTTGCCGTCGGGGTCGAGCGCGAAGGCGCCGTAATAGCCGGGATGGTACTGCCGCTCGCCCGGCCCGCCATTGTCGCGTACGCCCGCCGCCAGAGCGGCGGCGTGGAAGCGGCGGACGGTCTCGCGGTCCGCCGCCTGGAAGGCGAGATGGACGTGGCTGATGGCGTCGCCCGGGCTGACGAACAGCTCGTCCGAGGCGAAGAAGCCCGGCCCCTCATGGGTGATGGAGCGGCCGACCGAGGCCAGCACCGCGGCGTAGAACCGCTTGCTCGCCTCCAGGTCGCGCACCACCAGATGAACATGGTCGATCAGGCGGCCCTGATGGAACTGCATGGTTTCCTCCCTGCTTTGCGCCAGCCCTCGAACTCATCTAGAGAAAGCCGGCCGGGTATCCAGCGAGCCACGATGGCCGAGGAACGAGAACGATGTCTTCCCCGCCGAACCAGACGCGATACGCGGTCATCCACCAGGATGACGTGGCCGGCAGCCACAGCGCCAACATGGCCTATGTCGAGTTGTTCGACCTCGGCGTCTGTGGACTGCACCCCTGACATGAGACACGATAAATAGAGACAGGTCAGTTTGGTGATGCCATTGCAGCAGGGGCGCGCCCCTGCTGCAATGGCGGC
>NZ_JBHYMS010000124.1:0-3750 GCF_042743185.1 Inquilinus sp. NPDC058860
CCACACGATACGACCGACGCGCCGCTCACTACATGGCCTTCATCCATCTCGCCGCCGTCATCCTCTGGTTGCGCTGAATGTCGATTCGTCCTAGTGGGGCCATGTCGGGACGACGCCCTTGGGCGTCGCCGACAGCGTCGCGAGATTCTCATCGATGGCGCGGAACAGACCCCAGGTCTCGCCGTAGTTCAGGGGAAAGCCGGGGCATCCGGCATCCACATCCTTCTGCCGGGCGTGGATGTAGTCGGTCCATTGTTTGGTCGATGGGCGCCGATGATGGAAATCGTGGCATGGAGCATCCCCGACCAGGACGATGACACGGACGAGGACCTGGATCGTGAGCATGTTCGCCCACCAGCCGCACCAGGCGGCGAGCCCTGCGGGCGACCACGCCGAAGCTCGCGGCGGGGGGGCGCCCGGAAATACACCGGCGGTCGCCAGGCAGACGAATTCCTTGCCCCGCGCGGCGATCAGCGCCGGCTCCGGAAAGCGGTGCTCGCAGAGGATCCGACCGATCGTCGCCCATTGCAGGAGCAGGGTCAGCGGCAGGAGCCAGATGACGAGAAAGGCGAGGGCATGGCCCGTGAGGGCCGAAGCCAGCGCCGGAATCGCCAGGGCGAACATCGCCACGATGTTGTGCTGCGGGTCGTGCGAGCGCATGGCGGCACGGATTCGGCGAAGCAGGAACCGGACATGGAAGCCGGGCGAAAAGACGACGTTGACCAGCACGCGGCGCCACAATTCGCGCTTCGGCAGCTCCGGTTCGAGGCGGCACATGCCGAGGACGAAGTCGGCGAATTCATCCTCCTCGGTCAGCAGCTTGCGGGCGCTGTGGTGATGCATGTGCTCTTTTCGGTAATGGTCGAAATGTTTGAACAGGAAGACGGCGGAGATCAGCCGGCCCACGGCTCGGTTGCGCTCCCAGGTGCGGAAGACGGTCCCATGAGCGCAATGGTGAAACACCACGACCTGGAACACGCCGAGGCCGGAGGTCGTGAGAATCAGGGAGATGAAGAGCAGGAGGGCGCCCGGGATCATCGGGACGATGGTCCATAGAACGCCGAACGACAGGCCTGCCACAATCAGCAGGCTTCCCTGATGCACGAAATGCATCGGGGTGTGCGCGGTCTCGGCCTCCTGCGGCGCCGGCCGGGCGGTCAGCCAGGACAGGAACGGCTGGACAGCGGCCGGAAGGCGTGCGGCCATCTCGGCGCGCGGGTCTCGCCGCGCGGTGCGCGCCGCGTCGTGTGACCCGACATGTTCAAGACCTGCAACGAAGGTGGACATGAGACGCTCCTTCCGCATCGGCACGGCAGTAATCCGTCACAGTTTTGAGGCGGACGAAAGCCGTCTCAAAGGATGGGAATTACCTAAAAAGATCGCTTTATGCTCGCGAGACGTGCAACAGCAGCGCAGCCGTCAATAGACTGGGCACTCTGAATGCTGGTTGCAGGGTATTCCCGGGATCAGGGCGACGTCCACGTCAAGACCGACGAGGACGATCGGGCGGCCGAGCCGGTGGGCGTGGCTGGCCGCCATCGCCGGGCGTGCTCGACCCGGGTCAGCCGCCCAAGGCGGTCCGTCCGTCCTGGCCCGTCAGCACCGTGACCTCGACCCGGTTACGCCCCCGCGCCTTGGCAAGGTATAGCGTGCGGTCGGCTGCCCGCATCAGTTCATTGATATCGGTGTCGCAGGCCTGGGCCACCGCGGCGCCGATGCTGACGGTCAACGGGAATGCGCTCTCCTGTGTCGGGGCGAACTTTTCCGCCGCCAGCTTGACCCGGACCCTCTCCGCCGTGGCAGCGACTTCGTCGACACCGGCACCGATCATGACGACGGCGAATTCCTCGCCTCCCAGACGGGCCACGAGATCCAGGGCCCGGACCTCGAGGCGAAGCCTTTCCCCCAGAAGTTCGAGCGCGACGTCGCCGGCCTGATGGCCGAACCGGTCGTTGACGATCTTGAAGCTGTCGACGTCGATCATCAGTACGGCGACGTTCGCCATCTGCTTTGCCGCCAGCACGCCTTCGAGGTGCCGCATGAAATAACGACGATTGTAGAGGCCGGTCAGCGGATCGGTCAGTGCCATCTTGAGAGCGCCGTCGAGCGCGCTTCGCAGCCGGTCCTGGTAGAGCTTCCGCCGGATCTGATTGCGGGCCCGGACCCTGAACTCGTTCGGGTTGAACGGCTTCGAGATCCAGTCGTTCACGCCCAGATCGAAGCCGCGCAGGATCAGGTCTCGATGATCAGGCTCGGCGATCAGGAGAAGAGGTATGTCGCGGCTGGCCACATTGGCCCGAAGCCGCGAGGCGAGGCGCAGGGGTTCGAACCCCCTCATCGAGAGATTGATGATGATCAGGCTCAGCGGATGGCTGGCCCCGAGGGCGGTCGCCTCCTCCTCGTTGGAGGCCCGAACGGCCTGGATGCCGTCTTCTGCGAGCGCATTCTCGACGCTGGCCGCGCCGAGATCCCAGTCGTCCACGATCAGCGCGCGAGTCCCGCTCACCTCGACTTGATCACGCGGCTCGGGAGCGAGGCCCAGGGCCCGCGTCGTCTCGTGCCGTGCCCTCCATTCATCGAAAAGCTGCTTGAGACGGACAAGGCCTTTGATCCTGGCGAGGAAGGCCTCGGTGTCGATTGGCCGGGTCAGGAAATCATCGGCACCGCATTCGAGCCCGCGCAGCTTTTCGGCAGTGCCGTCGAGCGCGGTGACCATGACGACCGGAATATGCATCGTCCGGTCGTCCGCCTTCAGTCGACGGCAGGTCTCGTAGCCATCCAGCTCAGGCATCATCACATCCAGGACGATGACGTCCGGTTGCCAGTTCTGCGCCAGCAAAATCGCCTCGGCGCCGCTTGATGCCGTCAGGACAGTATAATATTGATCCTGCGCGACAACGCTCAATATATGAGCGTTTGCCTCCGTATCATCGACAATTAGCACCTGAGCGGTCATAGGCTCTGTCTCAAGTTGAATCAACGATGCGGGGAAAATCGTGTCAAATTATACCGGATGTGTGATCGTCGGGCCCTAATAGGGGTGGGCATCGCAGCCGCAAAAAAGAATATCACGTTGGGACGGAATCATACACCAGGATAAGGAATTCCTAAACTTGCGCGCAACTCTTCTCTGCGGCAGCCTGGCCCATTGCGCATAAGAATATATGCGAGCGGCTGTCGAAGATCCCGAAGATCTCCTGCTTTGTCGCCGGAAATGGTATTCGGTCGAAGTCGGTATGATAGGACGACGGCAGGCCAAGCGGCCGACGGGTGCCTCCGTGTCCATGGCTTCGCCGATACCCATGGCTTCGCATTTGCGGGAGGTGCCTGAGCGATCGGGCGAGTACCACCAAAGGATATCTTCAAATTCCAGTTTGGCTCTCATATTTTAAATATTCAGAAGTATAGGATCCGTATTGATTGGTTGTTGATGTTAAGGTCAGACGCTCCGAATTCAGAAAGTAAGTGTCGGCGGAAACAAAGATGTTGCAGGAGATTGTTGGGCGGCCGTGGTGTTTTCCGCGGCGCAGGTTATTTCAGCGGTTCATCGTGACGCCGGGAAGACAGCGCTCGGGGCCTGGCGAAACGGGCTCTTGGGCTGATCCCTGCTCCCGGCTTTCCCCAATGACCGCCATTCTCGACATCTGGGCCGTTCAGCGGGAGAAGGGCTGATGTGCGGCATCGTCGGCATCGTCGGGAGGCGGCCGGTGTCGTCCCGCCTGGTCGAGGCGCTGAAGCGCCTGGAGTATC
>NZ_JBHYMS010000125.1:0-3264 GCF_042743185.1 Inquilinus sp. NPDC058860
AGACAGCTCCCGGGCCAAGGTGGCGTTCGACCTGATTACCGATTTCTCCCAGACCGATGGCGACCACATCGACGTGTCGGGTATTACCGGCGGCTCTGGCAGCTTCATCGGCTCGGCGGCGTTCAGCGGCGCCGCCGGCGAGGTCCGCTTCGTGGCGGGAGCCGACGAGACCAATGTATACATCGACGCCAACGGCGACGGCTGGGCCGATGGGCAGATCCGCCTCCTCGGTTCGATCACGTTGACCGCGGGCGACTTCGTGCTCTGAACGACATCCGTGTCGTCAGCAGCCGATCGGCAACAGGCGTCGTAGTCGATCGCGATGCCTGTTGCCGTTATCGATCAGGCCGGCCCCTCGGCGTCGGCCACTTTCCCGCGTCGATGATCTTGGTCTCCAGGCCGCGTGGCATAGCTCATTCCTTCCTCGCGCCGGGTGGTAGCATCTCCAATCGGTGCCGCCGGCCTCGGCCGCCGGCGGCTGGGTGACCGGGACGCCATGGCCGTTCACCCATTCCGGCCCGGTTAGACGGTCGGCTCGTTTTTGGCCAACGACGAGAACGATAGGGGAACATGGCGGGCTGCATCGGTGCCGATGCGGCTGATGGTCGAGCGGTGGACAGCGAACAGCCGGGCGATGTCGGCAGGGGTTCTGCCCTTGGCGAGCATGTCGAGGATCTCCGTCTTCTGATCGGCAGTGAACTTAGGCCTGCGGCCGCCGCGGCGTCCTTGTGACAGGGCGGCCCTGAGGCCGGCCTGGGTCCGCTCTTTGACCATGGCGCGCTCGAACTCGGCGAAGGAGCCGAGCATCTGCATCATCATGCGGCCCGCCGGCGTTGTCGTGTCGATCGCCTCGGTCACCGAGCGGAAGCCGGCCTGGGCTTCCTCGATCTTCTCCAGGATCAGCAGCAAGTCCATGAGGGAGCGCGACAGCCGGTCGAGCTTCCAGACGACGAGGATGTCGCCATGCTGCAGCCGGTCGAGCAGGCGGTGCAGTTCGGGCCGGTCCCAGCGGCCGCCGGAGGCGCGCTCCTCGTAGATCAGCTTGCACCCGGCGGCCTTGAGGGCTTCGATCTGGGGCCGGGTGTCCTGGTCCTAGTACTACAGTTGCGTGTACCGCTTGTAGTGACTGACCGTGGCCGCAGCCTGATGGCGACGTCGCCATAACGACCACGCCAAGACGAAGGGCTTTTGGGTCGGCGGGCGGATGAGCAGTCGGGCAAGCAGATAGCGGATCTCCGGCACGCTGGGCACAAGAGCGGCCATGCGGATCAGGCGGTGATTGGTTCGCCCGGACTCGTTTCGTTCGGTTTGCGCCATGCGCTGCGGCGAAGATCGGCCGACAGCTTGGAGAGGAATGCCAGGGCGACCATGCAGAGGCTCATGTGTCGATGCCATCCGTGCCAGGAGCGGGCTTCACAGTGGTCCAGGCCCAGGTCGTCCTTGGCACGCTCGAAGCACTCCTCGACCGCCCACCGCAGTCCCGCGACCGCGGCCAGGTCCGCGAGCGTCGAGCCGGGCGGGGCGAACGCCAAGTAGTAGGTTTCCTCGGCGGACTTGGAGCGTTTGCGGCGGACGAGCAGCCAGTGCTCGAAGCCCTGCTCGGAGGTCCACGGGCGGCGGATGCGCGCCCAGTCGTAGAGCCTTGGGCCTTTGGCGCCTTCGCCGGCGGCGTGGCAAGACCAGTCGCTGGGCGTCAGTTCGCCGGCGAGCTCCTCGGGGCAGGTCTCCTCGAACCATCGCTCGCCGCCGCGCCGCATGGCGTGTGCGCCGCGGACGGCCAGGACGTAAGGCTGATGTCGCGCCTCGAGCATGCGCCGCAGGCTGCTGTCGGCCCCATAGACCGTGTCGCCCAGGACGTAGGCGCAAGGGATGCCCGCGTCCAACGCCGCCTCGATCATGGCGCGTGCCATCTTCGGCTTGGTCATGAACTCGACCGAACTCGGGATCGAGGTCCGCTCACAGCGGGCGCGGTCCTTCGTCCAACTCTCTGGCAGATAGAGCCTGCGATCGATCAGCGCCTGGCCGTAGCGGCTGGCGTAGGCCAGGAACACGCCGACCTGACAGTTCTCGATCCGCCCCGCCGTCCCCGAGTATTGGCGCGCCACACCGGCGGAGTGCTCGCCCTTCTTCACGAACCCTGTCTCGTCGACAATCAGCACCCCGTCCGGCTCGCCCAGCGCCTCCACCACATAAGCGCGGACTTCATCGCGCAGTTGGTCGGCGTCCCAGCGACTCCGGCCGAGGAGCGCCTGCATCCGATACGGCCGCTCGGCTCCCGCCTGCTCGGCCATCAGCCAGCCGGTCTTGCGCTCAATCCCCGACAGCAGCCCGTCGAGAAACGCCGATGCGGTCTCTCGCAGCTGTCGGCGCGGGAGAACTCGGCCAACCCGCGCCTTCACCGCCGCGAGTTCCCGCTCCCAGCCCAACAACGCTCCCGACCATGTTGCAACGGACATCTCTGATCCCCTTCAACTCACCAAAGGGAATCAGAAATCTCTCTATCCCGCAACTGTAGTACTAGAGCATTTTCCGATCAATCGCAGTCATATCCGGCAGCACTAAAGTAGTTCTGGCAATCGTCAGGTGTGAAGGCGTCGACGGCCAGTGCGATCGCCTGCCAGAGGTCGTCGACGGTCCTGGGGGCGAGCTTCTTGAGGAAGGCCTTGAGTTTGGAGAAGGCCATCTCGATCGGGTTGAAGTCGGGGCTGTAGGCCGGCAGGAAGCGCAGCTTGGCGCCGGTGCCTTCGATGGCCCTGCGCACGGCAGCAGGTTTGTGGGCGGGCAGGTTGTCCATGACGACGATGTCGCCCGGGTTCAGCGTCGGGACCAGGACCTGCTCGACATAGGCCAGGAAGGCGGGGCCGTGCATGGCGCCGTCGAGCACCATCGGCGCGGTCATGCCGTCGAGCCGCAGGGCGCCGACGAAGGTCGTGGTCTTCCAGTGTCCGTGCGGCACGGGCGCCCGGCAGCGCTGGCCGCGGCGGGCCCGGCCGCAGCGGCGGGCCATCTTGGTCGAGGTGCCGGTCTCGTCGATGAAGACGAGCCGTTCGGGATCCAACTCCGGCTGCAGCTCGAACCAGGCGCGTCGCCGCCGCAGGATGTCAGGACGCTGCTGCTCGGCGGCATGCGCGGTTTTTTTTGAAGGTCATGCCGGGAGTGTCCGAGGGTCTGTGTAAGTGAAGGCTGTGGGTCCAATATTTAGTAGTGGAGGACCTGCAATGACGACACTGCGACCGGAGCTTCTGGACGAGCTGCTGTCGGGGT
>NZ_JBHYMS010000126.1:0-3131 GCF_042743185.1 Inquilinus sp. NPDC058860
GAATTCGAAGCTGACCTCGTCAACCCTCGACCCCACTGACACCAACAGCACCCTGTCACTTAAACTCCGTTGTCTCAGTCCAGGGGTGCAGTCCATAGTATTCTGAGCAGAAATTCGGTGACAGTGCATAAATTGGATCGGAAGTCATCCGTTCCGAAGTCGCCGGGGGCGCATGTGCGACTCCGCACATCGCGACTGCAAAATCGCGGCCTCTCTAGCCGCGCAAGCACACCCCATCTCGAGTCCATCCCCACGAACGGACACCGGACACATGGGCGCTCCCTCTCCCGATCTCTCCAATCTGTGGCTCGCGCGCGCCTTCAACGCGCAGGACGTCGAGGCGGCGGCCGCCCTCTACCATCCCGAGGCCTCGATCGTGCAGGTCGACGATGTCCATGGCGGCACCACGGTCGCGCGCGGCGCCGACGCGATCCGGGCGACCATGGCCGCCTATATCGACCTGCAGCCGCACATGGATGTCGTCACCCACCACGTCACCGTCGCCGGCGACTTCGCGATGACGCGCTCGCAGTGGCGGATCACCGGCCGGGGCCGCGATGGAAAGCCGGTCGAGGTCCACCACCACGGCATGGAGGTCCACCGCAAGGGCGAGGACGGCACCTGGTACTTCTTCATCGACCACCCCTTCGGCGCCGATGCCGCCTGGGCGGTCGACCGCCCGCCGCGCACCGACTGACCGGCGTCGGGAGGCGACGCGCGGGACGCCCCGGCGCCGCGGCGCGCGTGAACGCAACGTTCAATTGCGTTAATCTCTATTTTCGTTCATGATATGTTCCATGGACGAGGCGCATTCCGAACCGATCCGGCCGACCGATCCCGACATGAACTGGACGGGCTGGGCGCTGCGCCTGCTGCGCGACGCGGCCGAGATCGACATGCGCTGCAAGCGGATGACCGAGCGGCAGCAGGAGCGGGCGCATCTGGACCCGAAGGCGTCGCCGGATTTCGGGCTGATCCAGGCGCGGCTGACGCGCTCGCTGCGGCTGACGATCGCCCTGACCGAGCGGATCCGCACCGGCTTCATGACGCGCCGGGAAGAGCGGACCGGGTCGGGCGAGGAGCAGCGCCGGCGGCAGCGGCGGGAGCGCGCGGCCGGGATGGTGGCCGCGGCGGCGGCGAAGCCCGAAGAGGGTCTGGACGCCGAGTGCATGCGGTCGCTGGCGTGGGAGGCGCTGGTCGAGGACGAGATCCTGGACGCGCAGCTGGACACGCTGTCGGCGGCGGAGTTCGTGCAGGCGGTGTGCCGCAAGATCGGCCACCCGCCGAACCCGATCCGGCTGCCGCGCAGCTGGGACGAGATGTTCGAGCCGCCGGCCGCCGAGCCGCCGGCCCCGGCGAAGACCGAGACCGCCGATCGCGAGACCGCAGAGGACTGGCCTGAGGCGTCGGACGCGTCCGCCACCGGCCGGTCCGTGCCGGAGCCATCGAAGCCGGACAGCAGCTGACCGTCGTGGCCCGACCGCGTAGGTTGGGTTCGCATCGCGAACCCAACATCCCGCCGCCGTGCCCGTGTTGGGTTCGCTTGCCGCGAACCCAACCTACGAAATCATCCGAAATCATCACCGGCCTGCCCGGCCTTCCATTCTCCCCCTCCCCTTGCGGGAGGGGGCGGGGGGCTGCGCGCGTCCGCGCGATAACCCGGCGTCAGGCCGGCCCGGGCTGCGGCAACCCCCTCCCCCTGGCCCCCTCCCGCAAGGGGAGGGGAGGATGAAAGCGTAGGTGGCGCTACCGCCCCCCACAACCCTGTGGCATCGCGGACTCGGCGCGCTAAGCTGCGCCTCCCGCGGATCCCGGAGCCGCCCGATGAAGTCGCTCCTCGTCCGGCGCCTGGTCCAGGCGGTGCCGGTGCTGCTGATCGTCGTCTGCCTGGCCTTCCTGCTGCTGCGGCTGGCGCCGGGCGACGCCGTCGACGCGCTGGTGGTGGAGATGGGCGGCGGCGACCCCGGGCTGATCGCCCGGCTGCGCGCCGAATACGGGCTCGACCAGCCCTGGCCGGTGCAACTCGGCCTCTACCTCGCCCACATCGTGCGGCTCGACCTCGGCTGGTCGGTCGGCTTCTCCCGCCCGGTGCTGGGTCTGGTGCTCGAGCGGGCGGGCAACACCGCCTTGCTGATGGCCGCGGCGCTGTCCCTGGCGCTCTCCGCCGGCACCCTGCTCGGCATCGTCGCGGCCCAGAGTCACCTGAAGGGCCGCGGCCGGCTCGACACGCTGGTCACCGGCTTCGGCCTGCTGCTCTACGCCATGCCCGGCTTCTGGATCGGGCTGATGCTGATCATCGCCTTCGCCGTGAAGCTGCGCTGGCTGCCGCTGGGCGGCATCGCCACCGTGCCCAGCTTCGACACCGGCTGGGCCTATGCGGCCGACGTCGCCCGCCACCTGGTGCTGCCCACCGTGGCGCTGTCGCTGATGTATGTCGCCGTCTACCTGCGGCTGATGCGCGCCGGCATGCTGGAGGTGGCGGGCAGCGACTTCGTCCGCACCGCCCGGGCCAAGGGCCTGCCGCCCGGCCGCATCACCTGGCGCCATGTGGCGCGCAACGCGCTCCTGCCCATGGTCACGGTGTTCGGCGTGCATTTCGGCATGCTGCTGGGCGGCAGCGTGGTGATCGAGAGCGTCTTCGCCATCCCCGGCCTCGGCCGACTGGCCTATGAGGCGGTGACCAGGCGCGACCTCAACCTGCTGCTCGGCATCATCCTGGCCAGCGCGGTGATGGTGATCCTGGTCAATCTCGCCGTCGACCTGCTCTACGCGAGGCTGGATCCAAGACTGAGGCGGGCGCGGCACCTCGGCGACCGGCTCGGGGCGGCGGCGCTCGGGGATGCGGCCGACACGCGTCGCCGTCGCGGCGAGCGCGGTGATCAGCTCGGCGTCCGCCTCGGCGCCCGGCCGCCCGGTCTCGCGCGGCCGGTCCACCGTCGGTCCGCTCGCGGCCCTGGCCCCGTGCTGCTCCAGCGTGGGCGCGTCCATGCCGGCGACGGCGGCCTCGCCCATGACGGAGAAGCCGGACGGGACCGCGGACAGGTCCAGGGGGCAGTTCTCGTCGCCACCGGCGGCCTGCAGAGGCGTTTCGGCTGCCTCCCGTACGGCGCTCTCCCGTACGGCGGTGTCCG
>NZ_JBHYMS010000127.1:0-3015 GCF_042743185.1 Inquilinus sp. NPDC058860
CCCTTCGCGCGCGGACGCGCGCAGACCCCTCCCCCTGCCCCCCTCCCGCAAGGGGAGGGGGGACTAAGGAAGAAGCGGGAGAGGCAGCACGTAGCCTCAGCCCTGCGCGACAGAAGCCCGATAAATCTCGTCCACCGCCTTCCCCAGCGCCGCGTTGAACTGCGCGTCGCTCATATCGCGCTTCAGCTCCTCGACCAGGGCGCGCGAGAAGCTGGCGATCATGCCGGGGTTGGCGGCCAGGCGGCGGCAGGCATCGGCGCGGGTGTAGCCGCCGGACAGGGCGACCACCCGGGCCACGCCCTTGTGCGCGATCAGCTCGGCATAGAAGCCCGGCTCCTCCGGGATGGTCAGCTTCAGCATCACCTGCTGCCCGGCCGGCAGCCTGTCCAGCCCCTTCAGGATCTCGGCCCGCAGGATCCGCTCGGCCCCGGCCTTGTCGGGGCTCTTGATCAGCACCTCCGGCTCCAGGATCGGCATCAGCCCGTGGGCGGAGATCTGCGCCCCCAGCTCGAACTGCTGCGCCACCAGCGCGGCGATGCCGCTCTGCGACGCCAGGTTGGCGACCGAGCGCGCCTTGGTGCCGTAGACGCCCAGCGCCTTCGCCCGCGGCAGCAGCGCGTCCAGCCCCGGGATCGGCTTCATCAGGCTGACGCCGTCGGCCTCGGGCTGCAGCCCCTTGTCGACCTTCAGGAACGGCACCACGCCCCGCTCCCGCCACAGGAACTCCGGCACCGGCTTGCCCTGGGCCTGCCCGTCCATGGTCTTCTCGAACAGGATCGCGCCGATCACCTTGTCGCCGGTGAAGGCCGGCGCGGTCATGATCCGCACCCGCATCTCGTGCATCAGCCGGAACATCTCGTCGTCGCCGCTGTAGGCGCTGTCCGGGATGCCGTACAGCCGCAGCGCGCCGGGGGTCGACCCGCCGCTCTGGTCCAGCGCGGCGATGAAGCCGGGCTTGTTCAGCATCTGCGCCGCCATCGCGTCCTGGGTCATCGCTGATCCTCCTGGTTCCGGCCCGGGCGGGAGGGCAGGGCCTCGACCGCCGGCCTGTGGGGGTGGCCCCCGTTGTGGCACGGCGGCCGCGGCCGGCGCAATCCTCGCCCGGCGCGTCGGCTCCGGAATTGCCCGGAATTTAGTGTGTATTCAATCGATTGCGCCTTGCCGCACCCCGCCGCTCGGCTAGACTGCCCTGACTCTGCCTTCGAGGTCCCATCATGCCCGCCCGCCTGCTGCTGTCCCGTCGTGCCCTCCTGTCCGGCGTCGGCGCCACGGCGATGCTGTCGGCGGTCCGCTGGGCCCGGGCGCAGGACCCGGTCAGGGGCGGCACCCTGACCGTCGCGGCCGACACCGAGCCGCGCAACCTGAACCCGGCCCTGGTCGCCTCCAACGGCGTCTTCTACGTCGCCAGCAAGGTGGTCGAGCCGCTGGCCGAGATGGCCACTGACGGCAAGCTGACCCCGCTCCTGGCCACGGCCTGGGAAGGCAGCGCCGACGGCCGCACGGTCACCTTCACCCTGCGCGACGGCGTCACCTGGCATGACGGCCGGCCCTTCACCTCGGCCGACGTCGCCTTCTCGGCGACGGAGCTGTGGAGCAAGCGGCAGAATCTCGGCCGGGTGGTGTTCAAGGACTTGGCAGGCGTGGACACGCCGGACGACCGCACCGCGGTGTTCCGCTTCGGCGCGCCGACGCCGCTGCAGCTGGTCGAGAACGCGCTGCCCGCCCTCACCGCCGTGGTGCCGAAGCACCTCTACGAGGGCGTCGACATCGACCAGAACCCGCACAACGAGCAGCTGGTCGGCACCGGCCCCTTCCGCTACGGCGAGCACAAGCCGGGCGAATACTACCTGCTGGAGCGGAACCCGAATTACTGGGGCCAGGGCCTGCCGTATCTCGACCGCATCGTCTACCGCGTGCTGCCGGACCGCGGCGCCGTGGTCGCGGCGCATGAGGCGGGGGAGATCCAGCTCTCCGCCTTCTCCGCCGTGCCGCTGGAGGAGCTGGAGCGGCTGAAGGGCATCCCGGACCTGGCGGTGGTGCGCAAGGGCTACGAGGGCATCACCTACCAGCTGACGGTCGAGATCAACCACCGCCGCAAGGAGCTGCAGGACGTCCGCGTCCGCCGCGCCATCGCCCACGCGATCGACCAGTCCTACGTCGTCGGCACCATCTTCCGCGGCTATGCCGACGCGGCCACCGGCCCGGTGCCGAAGACGGGCGTGCCCTTCTACACGCCGGATGTCCCCACATACCCCTACGACCCGAAGCGGGCCGAGGCCCTGCTGGACGAGGCCGGCTACCCGCGCAAGGACGGCGGCAGCCGCTTCGCCGTGCGCCTCCTGCCGGCGCCGTGGTTCGAGCAGACGCGCCAGATGGGCGACTATCTGCGCCAGGCGCTGCAGGCGGTGGGCATCGACGCGACGCTGGTCACCAACGACGCGGCCGGCCACACCAAGGCGGTCTACACCGACCACGCCTTCGACCTGGCGATCGGCTCGCCGGTCTACCGCAACGACCCGGCGATCTCGACCACCATCCTCTACCGCGGCGGCCTGCCGGACGGCGTGCCCTTCTCGAACCAGTACGGCTATGACGACCCGGCGATGAACGACCTGATCGACCGCGCGGCGGTGGAGCTCGACCGCGCCAAGCGCATCGACCTGTACAAGCAGTTCCAGCTCCGCGCCGCCGACCAGCTGCCGCTGATCGTGGCGGCGGAGTTCACCTTCATCACCGTCGCCAGCCGCCGCCTGCACAACATCGCCACCAATCCGAGATGGGCGACGTCGTCCTGGGCGGATACGTGGCTGGAGCAGTGAGGGCCGGTTCTCGCCGGCCTCCCCCATCGTCATCGCGAGCCCCGCAGGGGCGTGGCGATCCAGTGGCACTGCCGCTGAGGTTGACCATCGCCCGGTGTAGTTGGACTGCACCCCTGGACTGAGACAGAAGAATTAGGGTGACATGGGCGATCGGAGGCTGAATGCCCGACAAGCCCAGGATTTCCACACGTAGTTT
>NZ_JBHYMS010000128.1:0-2882 GCF_042743185.1 Inquilinus sp. NPDC058860
TGAGCATCCGGACCTGCTGCAGCGCGAGGCTGCGGCAGTAGGCCTGGATGTCGAGATCGGAGTCCGTGCCCTTGTCCATGGAACATATCATGAACGAGGTGTGCGCGTTAAGGCAATAGACATTGCGTTAGCCGGAGGGGTCAGGCGGCTTCATGCGCCTCCTGGGGTTCGCCGAACCAACGCGACGCGGCCTTGGACGCTTCATCATCGTCGGGAGCGACCCCGCCGGCCCAGGCGACGAAACCATCGGGGCGCACCAGCACGGCGCTCAGGCCCAGCCGGTCCCTGGCGTCGCCGGCGACGTAAGTGATCCGCCCGCGCCAACGGCCTGCAAGCGCCTGAAGCGAGGCGCGGGAGTCGAAGTCCAGGAGCAGACCCCTGCCCGTCCTGAGGAGACCGCCGGCCTTGGTCCCGTCGGCCAGCTCGAAATCGGGAACGCTGCGGCCCACGAGCGGATGGTCGCCGCCGAGATCGTAGCGCAGGGAAACGCCCCAGACGCGGCGGGCGAAGTAGGTCGCGCCGTCGCGCGTGTCGATCAGATCGCGGATGATGGCTTCGAGCGCCCGCGAGCTTCGGGTCGGCCGCATGAGCGCGACCTGGGCGCGCGACCAGTCGAGGACCTGCGCCCCGACCGGATGGCGTTCGCCGCAGTAGCTGTCGAGCAGATCGGGCGCCGCGCCGCCGCGGATGGTCGCGGCGAGCTTCCAGCCGAGGTTCATCGCGTCGCCGAGCCCGAGGTTGAGGCCTTGGCCGCCCAAGGGGGAGTGGATGTGCGCGGCGTCGCCGGCGAGCAGCACCCGCCCGTTGCGGTAGGCGGTCGCCTGGCAGGCGCGATCCGTCCAGGTCGTGGCGAGCCGGAGCGCCGTCACGGCCACGTCCGTGCCGGAGACGCGGCGCAGCACCGCCTGCACGTGCTCGAGCGTGACCGGCCGGGCCCGGTGGAACGCGCCGCCGTCGAACTCGACCATCGCGATCGTCCCGGGCCGCGCATAGGTGTACATGCCCGTCGGGGTGTAGTGGCGGCCGGGGCGGAGCTTGTCCGGATCGGCCATCTCGACATCGACGGAATAGCCGGTGAACTCCGGATCGGTGCCCGCGAAATCGAAGCCGCCGGCCTTGCGGACCGTGCTGCGGCCGCCGTCGCAGCCGACGAGCCAGCGCCCGCGGACGGTCTCGCCGCCGGCGCGGATGGTCACCTCGTCGGCCTGATCGAAGCCCTCGACGCCGAGGCCGCGCCTGATCTCGACACCCAGCGCAGCGGCGCGGGCGGCCAGAACGGTTTCGAGGGTTTCCATGTCGACTGCCATGCTGGTGCCGGCCGGGCTGGGCAGACGATACGGCCATTGCGAGCTGTCGATATCGTCCTGGTAGAACGGGATGCCGGCGAAATGGCCGCCGGGGCGGCGCGGCTGCTGCATCCAATGCGCGGCGGCCACGGTGCCGCCGCCCGATGCCTCCGTCGCGCGCTGCGCCGCGGCGACGTCGTCCAGCAAGCCGCGACGGTACAGGGCTTCGAGGGTCGGCGCCGAAAGGCCGCGCATCCCGAACGGAAGCCGCTTCAAGGGCGAGCGCGGGTCCACGGCCTGCTCCAGCACCAGGACCGAAAGGCCGGCGAGCCGCAGCTCACAGGCCAGAAACAGGCCGACCGGGCCGGCGCCGGCGATCACGACGTCATGGAGAGCCGGGTCGTGCATGAACCACTCCTCTGTCGGCGTTCGACCGGAGCGGCGGGTCTGAGAACCGCGCGGACGAACACAGGGACGCAGCGTCCGCTGTTCGTCGCGGGGATCTCATGCACGGGGCGAGAGACCAGAGCTTCCGTTTCCGAAAGGGCCTGGGCTGACCAAACCAAGCCTGCCTTTTCCGACACCGGCTCTATAGCGTTGCGGCGATCGTTCGGCAACGGACATGGCTGCGACGGCTTGCCGTTGACCGGCTATCCGCCCTCGGCCTCGCGCCAGATCTTGACCAGCGGCCCGCCGGCGCCCAGCACGGGGTCGGTCTCCGGCACCGGCACGGCGCGGATGCTGTCGCGCAGGACCCGGCCGTCGCCGTCGCCTTCCTTGACGAGATCCGGGTCCTCGCCCGGCGGATAGGCGCCGATGACCAGCAGATCGCCGCTGCCCTCCTCGCGCTTGTGGCCGACCCCGGCCGGAACGACGACCACGTCACCGGCCAGCAGCTCGAGCGAGACGCCGCCGGCGCCGCCGAACCGCACCTTGGCGCGGCCGCCGGCAATCCCCAGCACCTCATGCGCGTTGCTGTGGAAATGGTGGAACGGGTAGATGCCGTTGCGCCAGCCCTTGCCCCAGCCGTTCTGGCCGAAGCGTGCCTCGATCGCCGTCGCCATGTCGCCGAGGCCGAGCCCGCTGACCTGGCGATAGACCAGGAGCGGCAGGGCCGGGTTGTTCGGCACGTCGCCGCCATCCTCGAAGTAATGGGCCTCGACGCCCGGATCGGCTTCGGTCATGGCCTGTCTCCTCGGCTGCTGTGCAAGGAGTCTGGCCCGACGGCGGCGGGCGGCAAGGGCTGGGCACTGCGACGTGCCGCGTAGGTTGCGGTTCGCGGCACGCGAACCCAACGGGCCGACACTGTTGGGTTCGCTAGCGCGAACCCAACCTACGTCCGGTCTGCTACGCCAAGCTCTTGGCAACGTCCTCGCACATCTTCTTGGCGTCGCCGAAGAGCATGAGGGTGTTGTCGCGGAAGAACAGCGCGTTCTCGACCCCGGCATAGCCCGAGGCCATCGAGCGTTTGACGAACAGGACCGTCTTGGCGTTCTCCACATCCAGGATCGGCATGCCGTAGATCGGGCTCGCCGGGTCCGTCTTCGCCGCCGGGTTGGTCACGTCGTTCGCCCCGATCACGAAGGCCACGTCGGC
>NZ_JBHYMS010000129.1:0-2801 GCF_042743185.1 Inquilinus sp. NPDC058860
TGTGTAAGTGAAGGCTGTGGGTCCAATATTTAGTAGTGGAGGACCTGCAATGACGACACTGCGACCGGAGCTTCTGGACGAGCTGCTGTCGGGGTACGAGCGTCCGGAGGACCTGTTGGGCGAGGACGGGCTGTTCCGGCAGCTGAAGAAGGCGCTGCTGGAACGGGCGCTGGGCGCCGAGCTGAGCGTGCACCTGGGCTACGAGAAGGGCGACCCGGCCGGGCGCGGCACGGGCAACAGCCGCAACGGCACCTCGGCCAAGACGGTGCTGACCGAGGAGGGCGAGGTGGAGCTGTCGGTGCCGCGCGACCGCAACGGCACCTTCGAGCCGCTGATCGTGCCCAAGGGCGAACGCCGTCTCGACGGCTTCGACGACCGGATCGTGTCGCTCTACGCCCGCGGCCTGACGGTGCGCGAGATCCAGGGCCATCTGCAGGAGCTGTACGGCGTCGAGGTGTCGCCGGATCTGATCAGCCGGGTCACCGACGCCGTGCACGAGGAGGTCCGGGCATGGCAGAACCGGCCGCTCGATCCGCTCTACCCCGTGGTGTTCTTCGACGCGCTCAGGGTCAAGATCCGCGACGAGGGGCTGGTCCGCAACAAGGCGGTGTACGTGGCGCTGGCGCTCACCGCCGAGGGCGACAAGGAGGTGCTTGGGCTGTGGATCGAGCAGACCGAAGGCGCCAAGTTCTGGCTCAAGGTCATGAACGAGCTGAAGGCCCGTGGCGTCGGCGACATCCTGATCGCCGTGGTCGACGGGCTGGCCGGCTTCCCC
Source organism: Inquilinus sp. NPDC058860 (assembly GCF_042743185.1). Lineage (NCBI taxonomy): Bacteria > Pseudomonadati > Pseudomonadota > Alphaproteobacteria > Rhodospirillales > Rhodospirillaceae > Inquilinus > Inquilinus sp. NPDC058860. Next base: position 776 of record NZ_JBHYMS010000129.1, read on the forward strand.
GACGCGATCGGCGCCGTGTTCCCGCAGACCACGGTGCAGACCTGCATCGTCCACCTGATCCGCAACTCGCTGGCCTTCGTGTCGTGGAAGGACCGCCGCACGGTCACCCCCGACATCAAGGCGATCTACCGGGCCGAGACGGCCGAGGCGGCCGCGGCCAGGCTCGACGAGTTCGAGGCCAAATGGGGGGCCCGGTATCCGGCGATCACCCCGAGCTGGCGCCGGGCCTGGGAGCACGTGGTGCCGATGTTCGCCTTCCCGCCGGCGATCCGGAAGATGATCTACACCACGGATGAGATCGACAAGCGCCATTGTGGCCGTGGTGCTATATTCGACGGGCGCGGGCGACCTCGTGGCGAAGAGCGGGGTACCGGCTGCGAGTTCCGCCGGGCCGCCTGATCATTCGCGCCTGGCCGGATTGAGGCGCTCGCGCACCGCCTTCCTCGGGCGCGTGGGCTGCCATCGCGCGACGAACTGTTCATAGGCGCGCTCCGCGTGCACGGCGGCGACCATCTCCTGGTCTCGCAGCACCTTGACGTTGTAGGCATAGGCCGCGCCGCGGATGTTGCCTTTCTTTGCGGGCTGTCCGGCCTGCAACTCCATCCCTCGGATCTTGTTGGCGACGAGGGCCGGCCTCGCCCACAGGTAGTCGACGTCCTTGCTCAGGAGGTGCCAGCACAGCACTGCAAGCTTACGGGCGACCGCCACGGCAGCGACTTGGTGGCCCCGCTTGGCCCGGATCCGGACGAAGAAGGCATGCAGCGGCCCGGGGGCTTTGGCCGCGGCCCAGGCGGCCTCGACCAGCATTGCCCGGGCGTGGCTGCGGCCGGCCTTGCTGATCCGGCCATGCTGCGCCAGCCCGAGCCCGGACTGCCGGACGCGCGGATTGAGCCCGACATAGCTGACCAGCTTCTGCGGCGCGGCGAAGCGCCGGATGTCGCCGATCGCGGCCACCAGGCCGGCCGCCGCCGTCACATTGACGCCGGTGATGGTGATCAGCCGCTTGATGGCGGGATGGCCGAGCGCATCCTTGGCGACCTCGCGGTCGAGCAGGAGGAGGTCCTCGCCGAGGCGATCGAGCTCCCGCAGATGACGGACGGCCGCCAGCATCTCGTCCTCGGGCAGTGGCTGGCGCTCGAGCCATGCCCGACCGCGCCGGCTGAACAGATCGGCATGTGGACAGCGCGGGATCAGATGGGCGTGCAGGATCGCATGCACCTCGTTCTTGATCCGCGTCCGGTGCCGGACCACCTGGTTGCGACGCATCACGAGCCGCCGCAGCCGCTCCGTGGCCGGATCCGGCGTCCAGATCTCGGGCAGGTATCCCGCCGCCTGCAGGCTGGCGAGCGTGCCGGCGTCGATCTTGTCGGTCTTCACATGGGCATGCGCGATCGCCTTGACCTGCAGCGGGTTGGCGATCACCACCTTGGCCACGAAGGGCGACAACACCCGCGACACCGCCATGCAGTTGCCGGTCGCCTCGATCACCACCTCGTCGGTCGCCTGCAGCCCCTTGCCGAAGCCTTCCAGCGCTGTCCGGGTCATCTCGACCCGTCCGGCGGGCCGGAGCCTGCCGTTCTCCCAGATCACCACCTCGCCGAAGGTCCGGTGGATATCGATTCCGATCACGCGTCGCATCGGCTCCTCCTGTCGCCAGATTGACGGGAGCGGCGGGCGACACGACACCTACGGATCCGCGCTCTCGGCGCAACCGGGCAAGTCGCAGAGGCGGCCAGCTACTAACGCGAGCTCACAGCTCATGGAATACATCGGCCTGCCCGCACCTTCGTACTCCCGGTGCCTCTGTCCCGGATGGTCGCACCATACCCCGCGGCCCTCAGGAGCCGCCGCCGAACTTCGGCACCGAGATCTTCATACCGGTTACCAACGCGCTGGAGAGCCTGCACCGCTCGTTGCGCAAGATCATCAAGACCCGCGGCAGCTTCCCGAGCGACGAGGCCGCGACCAAGCTGCTGTTCCTGGCGATCCGCAATGCTGGAATCCATTGGAAACGGCCGGTTGAATG
>NZ_JBHYMS010000130.1:0-2792 GCF_042743185.1 Inquilinus sp. NPDC058860
GTCAGCATCCGGTGAGGACCGCAGTGTGGTCTACTGCGAGGATCCGGGCTTGGGCGGAGCGAGGCCGGCAGCGCGCCGGTCGGCGATGATCTCCTGCAGATACTCAATGCCGAAGCGGGTGAAAGCGGTGACGCCGTCCTCACCGACGCCGTAGACATGCAGCCGACCGTCCTCGGGCTCCATGTCGATCGAGAGTTCGTGCAGCCAGTCCTCGTCCTCGCCGAGCATCCGGGCGACGTGGCCGATGGTGAAGACGGCGGTGATGGCGGCCACGGTCAGGCTGCCTGGCTGCGGGGCGTCGACCGCCAGTGCCACGGCAGGAGCTCATCGATCTTGCTGGCGGGGTGACCGGCGATCCGGGCCAGGACGTCGGCCAGCCAGGCCTGCGGGTCGACGTCGTTCATCTTGGCGGTGACGATCAGGCTGTACATGGCCGCGGCGCGCTGGCCGCCGCGGTCGGACCCGGCGAACAGCCATGACTTCCTGCCGAGGGCAATGCCGCGCAGCGCTCGCTCCGCCGTGTTGTTGCTGAGACAGATCCGGCCGTCGTCGAGGAAGCGGGTGAAGGCCGGCCACCGCTTCAGCATGTAGTCGATGGCCCGGGCGAGATCGTTGCCGCGGGAGAGCCTGGCGCGCTGCTCGCGCAGCCAGCCCTCCAGCTCGACGACCAGGGGCGCGCTCACCTCCTGCCGGACCGCGCGGCGCTGCTCGGCGCTCTGGCCGTTGATCGAGCGCTCGATCTCGAACAGGGCGTCGATGCGCCGGACCACCTCCAGCGCCAGCGGCGAGATCACGCCCGGTGTCCGGCCCCGGGCTGCGCGACGGGCGTTCTCCGCCAGATCTGCCATGGCGAAGAAGGGCCGGCGGGCATGGACCCAGCACGCCGCCTCCAGGATCGGACCCGGCTTGCGGTCGGGCTCGTACAGCTTGGTGTAGCCACCGAAGGCGTCGGCCTGGAACAGCCCGGCATAGCCGGCCAGATGCGCCTGGGGATGTTCGCCGGTCCGGTCGCGCGAATAGTAGAACATTGCCGCCGGCGGATCCTGTCCGCCGAACGGCCGGTCGTCGCGCACATAGGCCCAGCACCGCCCGGTATCGGTCCTGCCCTTGGCCAGGACCGGCACGGTCGTGTCATCGCCATGCAGGCGCTCGGCCGCGAAGACATGTGCCTCGATCCGCCGGATCAGCGGCGCCAGCACCGCGCAGCAGGCACCCACCTGGTCGGCCAGGGTCGACAGGCTGAGCGGCACGCCCTCCCGGGCGTAGCGCTCGGCCTGGCGGTTGAGCGGCTGGTGCTGCCCGAACTTCTCGAACAGGATCATCGCCAGCAGGCTGGGGCCGGCCCAGCCCCGGGCGATCACATGGAACGGTGCCGGGGCCTGGCTGATCCGTTCGCAGTCCCGGCAGGTGAACTTCTCGCGGACATGCTGGATCACCTTCCACTGCCGCGGCACCACCTCCAGCGTCTCGGTGACATCCTCGCCCAGCTTGCGCAGCCGGTCGCTGCCACAGCAGGAGCAGGCGGTCGGGCCCGGCTCGACCACACGCTCCCGCGGCAGATGCTCGGGGAGAGGTCTGCGTGCGGGTCGCTTGCGAGTGAACGCCGCCACGGCCGTGGTCCTGGCGACGGCGGCCTCGGCGGCGACCTCGTCCTCGGCGGCCGTGCTCTTGAGCTCCTCGAAGGTCAGCTCCATCTGGTCGAGCAGCCGCGCCGCCCGTTCCGAGCGCTGGCCATAGAGCTGGCGCTTCAGCTTCTCGATCTGCAACTGCTGGTGCGCGATCAGGGCCTGGTCGTCGGAGGCCTTGGCCCGGGCCACCGCCAGCTCCGCCTCGATCCGGGCCGTGTCCTCGAGCCGCTGCCGCCGCTCGGCAGCCAGCGCCGCCTTCAGCGCGTCGACATCGTCCGGCAGGGCCTCGGGAGTGGCGTCCATACCAGGATGGAATCAGAAATCCGCGCCGCTGGCTCGCCCAAAATGCGGGCCCCGATCCCTATCCTGCGCGCTCCGGCCGGAAGGTGTGGCGCGGGTTCCGCCAGTCGATGCCGTCGAGCATATAGGCCAGCTGCGATGCCGAAATACCAATCACGCCGTCGGCCGGCGACGGCCAGATGAAGCGGCCCTTCTCCAGCCGCTTGGCGTAGAGCGACATGCCCAGCCCGTCATGCCAGAGAATCTTGATCAGGTCGCCTCTGGCGCCCCGGAAGACGTACAAGTCACCGGCATGCGGATCCCGGCCGAGCGCCTCTTGCACCTGCAGCGCCAGTCCGTTCATGCCGCGCCGCATATCGGTCCGGCCGACCGCCAGCCAGACCCTGACACCGCTCGGGACCGGGATCATCGCCGCTCCAGCACGTCGAGCACCAGCCGCAGCGTCGCCGCCTTGACCCCGCTGCCGACCCGAAGGCGATAGCCGCCAAACTCGACCTCGATCAGACCGTCGGCCCGCGCCGGCGTGGGCTCAGCCGGCGGATCCGGCGTCACCGCCACCGGCATCAGGCGCAGCTCCGTCGGCTCGGCCGCCTCAGCGGCATAGCGCTTCCGCCAGGCGAACACCTGGTTCGCGTTCACGTCGTAGCGCCGCGCCACCAGCGACACCGACGAGCCCGGCTCCAGCGACGCCGCCACGATCTCCCGCTTCAGCGCCTCCGGCCAAGGCCGGTGCCGACGCCCCTCCCGCAAACTTGTGTCCATAACTGCACTTGTGGACACTTCCCACCACCGCCGCTGTCAACCAACGCTTCAGCCTCGGTCAACCCGACAAACCCGCAAAGGCGGCCTCCGGCGGAGGGTTAC
>NZ_JBHYMS010000131.1:0-2784 GCF_042743185.1 Inquilinus sp. NPDC058860
TCGGCATCCAGCACATGGATCCGGGTGTTGGCGATGGCATGCCCGATCGGCACGCTCCGCTGCCCGGGTTCGGGCCGGCAGGCCCAGACCGTGACATCGATCGCCGCCTCGGTTGGGCCGTACAGGTTGTGTAGACCGGCCGCCGTCTGACCCAGCACCGCGTCCTGCAGCTCGCGCGGCAAGGCCTCGCCGCTGCAGATGATCCGGCGCAGGCTGGTGCAGGCGGGCAGCTCGCCCGAGGCCGCGAAGGCCCCCAGCATCGACGGCACGAAGTGCAGCGTCGTGATCCCCTCCGACCGGATCACCCGGCCCAGCGCCTCGGGGTCTCTGTGCGCCCCCAGTTCCGCCACCACCAGGCAGGCCCCGGTCATCAACGGCCAGAAGAACTCCCACACCGACACGTCGAAGCCGTAGGGCGTCTTCTGCAGCACCCGGTCCCCCGGACCGATGCCGTATTCCGCCTGCATCCATTGCAGCCGGTTCAAGAGCCCCTTGTGGCTGTTGCCCACCGCCTTGGGCTTGCCGGTCGACCCCGAGGTCGTGATGCAGTAGGCCAGACCCTCCGGATGCCAGGCGACGTCCGGCGCCTCGTCCGGATACCCGGAGAGGTCCCAGCCCTCCAGCGCCACCACCTCGACGCCGTCCGGCAGCCGGTCGGTGAGATGCGCCTGGGCCAGCACCAGCTTCAGCCCGGTCTCGGCGATGGTGCCGGCCAGGCGCTCGCGCGGATGCTCCGGGTCGAGCGGCAGGTACGCCCCGCCCGCCTTGGCGATGCCGAGCAGCGCCAGCACCATCTCCACCGACCGTTCCGCCGCCACCCCGACCAGCACGTCCGGGCCAACACCGCGGGCCGCCAGCGCCTGCGCCAGGCGGTTGCTCCGCCGCTCCAGCTCGGCGTAGCTCAGCCGCTCGGCGCCGAACACCAGCGCCTCCGCCTGAGGCGTCGCCTGCGCCTGCCGCTCGATCAGTGCCAGCACGCTCGGCGCGGCTTCGTAAGCCGTGTCCGTCGCGTTCCAGATGGACAGACGTTGCCGGTCCGCATCGGTCTGGAGGTCCAGCCGCGCCAGCGGCCGGTCCGGATGCACGACGGCCTCCTGCAGCAGTTGGACGAAGCTGTCGCGCCAGCGCTCCACCGTCGCCCGGTCGAACAACTCGGCGGCATAGGTCAGCTCGGCGGAGATCCGGCCGGTCTCGTCCTCCGCCGTGGTCAGGCTCAGATCGAACTGGGCGCTGCCGGCGGGCCGCGCCAGGATCTCGGCCCGCACGTCGCCGAGTCGCAGCGCCACCGCGTTGCGACGCCGGCCGTGCTGCATCATCACCTGGAACAGCGGGTTGCGGCTCAGGCTGCGCTCGGGGTTCAGCGCCTCGACCAGCCGCTCGAAGGGCAGCGCCTGATGCGACTGGGCCGCCAGCGCCGTGTCGCGCACCGCCGCCAGCAGCGACCGGAAATCCGCCCGGCCATCGACCGTGACCGGCAGCACCTGGGTGTTGACGAAGCAGCCGACCACCGCCTCGACATCCTGGCGCTGGCGGTTGGCCACGGGCACGCCGATGCGCAGCTCGCCCTGTCCGCCGAGCCGCCGCAGCAGCGCCGAGAAACCGGCCAGCAGCACCATGAACGGGGTCGCGCCCTGCTGTTGCGCCAGCGCCCGCAGCGCTGCGGAAAGGTCGTCCGGCAGGTCGAAGTCGACGGTGTCGCCGCGCCAACTCGGCTCGCTCGGCCGCGGCCGGTCGGCCGGCAGCTCCAGCACCGGCTGCACGGGGCCGAGCCGCTCGAGCCAGGAGGCGAGCAGCCGTTCGCCCTCGCCGGCCTCCATCAGCTGGCGCTGCCAGAGCGCGTAGTCGGCGTATTGGATCTTGGCCGCCGCAGCTTGCGGCCGGCCCGACCGGTGGTCGTCGTAGAAGCGGGCCAGATCCTCGACCAGGAGATCGAGCGACCAACCATCGGCGACGATGTGATGCAGGGTCAGCAGCAGCACATGCTCGTCCGCCGCCAGCCGGACCAGCGTGGCGCGCAGCAGCGGGCCGGCGGCGAGGTCGAAGGTCCGTCGCGCCTCGGCGGCCGAGACTTCGTCGAGCTGCGCCTGTCGCCCGCCCGACAGGTCGATCCGGGCGAGATCCAGCGGCGCCGGCGGCAGGATGTGCTGCAGCGGCTCGCCGTCGGTTTCCGGGAACACCGTGCGCAGCGCCTCGTGGCGCGCGACCAGCCCGTCCAGCGCCGCCTGCAGCGCCGCCTCGTCGAGATCGCCCGACAGGCGCAGGCCGCCGGTGATGTGATAGGCCGCGCTCTCCGGCTCCAGCTTCCACAGCAGCCAGAGGCGGCGCTGGGCGTGGGACAGCGGCAGGTCGCCGCCGCGCTCGACCGGCACGATCGGCAGGCGCTGGGCGCTGATGCCCTTGGCGTCGAGCTGGGCCAGGAACTGCCGGCGCTTGTCGGCCGGCAAGGCGGCGACGCGCTCGGCGATCGCGTGCATCGGGTCGGCCTGCGGCACGGTCATGTCGTTCATTCGGGCAGCTCCAGCGCGTCCAGGAGGTCGGACATCGCATCCAGTTCCGCCGCGGCGTTGCCGCGGCCGTGTCGGTCGATCAGCGCGGCCAGATCGGCGATCGTGCGGGCCTCGAACAACGCCGCCAACGGCAGCTCCACCGCCAGGGTCTGGCGCAACCGCGACACCATCTTGGTCGCCAACAGCGAGTGCCCGCCGAGCTGGAAGAAGTCGTCGTGGCGGGAGACATGGGCGAGGCCGAGGACGTCTTGCCAGATCCGGGCGATGGCCAGCTCGG
>NZ_JBHYMS010000132.1:0-2741 GCF_042743185.1 Inquilinus sp. NPDC058860
ATCTGCGCCTTGACGACATACACGGCGCCGCCGAGACCCTCCGCCACGCGCACCGCCTCCTCCGGCGTGTACGCCACCCCGCCGCGCGGCACCGGCACGCCGTAGCGCCCCAGCAGCCCCTTCGCCTGATATTCGTGGATGTTCATGCCCTGCCCTTCCGCTCGGCCGGCCCCGCCCGCGGGCAGAGCCGGCCCACTTCCAGCGATGTCTGTCGTTTCCGAACCGCTCCCTTTCTTGTCATGCCCGGGCTTGACCCGGGCATCCAGGAAGCTGTCGCCGCTCGCAACGGCCCCTGGATCGCCGGGTCAAGCCCGGCGATGACAGGAAAGGAGATGGCGGCGCATCACGGCCGCCAAGCCCTTGCTCACAGCAGCCCGGCGGCGCGGGCCCAACGGTACTTGGCGCCCAGCACCGCGACCGGCGTCTCGGTCGAGTACGGGTAGGCGACGATGCCGTGGTCGTAGAGGTACTGCGCCGCCTCCTCGACCTGGACGTCGCCGGCCAGCGAGGCCACGATCGGCTTGTTGATGCCCTTGGCGCGCATCTCGTCCACCACCTCGGTGATCACCTTCGCGAACACCATCGGCGGCGTGATGATGGTGTGCCAGTAGCCGAGGATCAGCGCGTGGATGCGGTCATCCTCCAGCCCCAGCTTCACCGTGTTGCGGTAGGTGGTCGGCGGCTCGCCGCCGGTGATGTCGACCGGGTTGCCGGCCGCGCCGAAGGGCGGGATGAACTTGCGGAAGGCGGCGTCGAGGTCCGGCGGCATCGCCATCAGCGACAGGCCGTTGTCGACGCAGGCATCCGACAGCAGCACGCCCGAGCCGCCGGCGCCGGTGATGATGACCACGTTCTCGCCCTTCGGCGCCGGCAGGACCGGGATGCCGCGGGCGAACTGCAGCAGGTCCTGCAGGCTCTTGGCCCGGATCACGCCGGACTGGCGCAGCACGTCGTCATAGACCTTGTCGTTGCCGGCCAGGGCGCCGGTGTGCGAGCTGGCCGCCCGCGCGCCGAGCGAGGTGCGCCCGGCCTTCAGCACCACCACCGGCTTCTTCTTCGACACCACCTTGGCGACGTCGGCGAAGGCGCGGCCGTCCTTCAGGTCCTCCAGATGCATCGCGATCACGTCGGTGGCGTCGTCCTGCTCGAAGAAGGTCAGCAGGTCGTCCTCGTCGATGTCCGACTTGTTGCCGAGGCCGACGATGGCCGAGACGCCCATCTTGGTCGACCGGCTGAAGCCGATGATCGCCATGCCGATGCCGCCCGACTGGGACGACAGAGCCGCCCGGCCCTGCACGTCAAAGGGCGTGCAGAAGGTCGCGCACAGGTTCTTCGGCGTGTAGTAGAAGCCGTAGATGTTCGGGCCCATCAGCCGGATGTCGTATTTTCGGCCGATGGCGATGATTTCGTCCTGGCCCTCGTGGTTGCCGGTCTCGGCGAAGCCGGAGGGGATCAGAACGGCGCCCGGGATCTTCTTCTCGCCGACCTCGGTCAGCGCCTGGGCCACGAATTTGGCCGGGATCGCGAACACCGCGACGTCGATGGTGCCCGGCACGTCCTTGACGCTGGCATAGGCCTTGAGGCCCAGGATCTCCGTGGCCTTCGGGTGGATCGGGTAGATCGCGCCCTTGTAGCCGCCGTTGATCAGGTTCTTCATCACCGAGTTGCCGATCTTGCCATCCTCGGCCGAGGCGCCGATCACGGCGACCGCGTCGGGCCGCATGATCCGGTTCATCTTGGCCAGGATGGCGTCCTTCGACGGCCGCGGCCGAGCCTCCTTCGGCTCGAAATCGACGACGACGCGGACATCGGCGGCGATGGCGCCGTCGGTGCGGGCGAAGACCGGGTTGAGGTCGAGCTCGACGATCTCCGGCACCGCATCGACCAGGCGCGAGACCTTGACGATCAGGTCGGACAGCGCCTCGCGGTCGACCGGCGGCGCGCCGCGTACGCCCTTCAGAATCGCCGCCGCCTGGATGCCGTCGAGCATCGACAGCGCCTCGTCCCGGTCGACCGGGGCGAGGCGGAAGGTGATGTCCTTCAGGACCTCGACCAGCACGCCGCCGAGGCCGAAGGCGACCAGCTTGCCGAAGCTGGGATCGGTGACCGCGCCGACGATCACCTCCTGCCCGCCGACCAGCATCTGCTGGACCTGGACGCCGAGGATCTCGGCCTTCGGGTCGTAGCGGCCGGCGCTCTCGACGATGCGCTTGAAGCCGGCGCGGACGTCGTCGGCCGACTTGACGCCGACCAGCACGCCGCCGGCTTCGGTCTTGTGCAGGATCTGCGGCGAGACGATCTTCAGCACGACCGGGAAGCCGATCGCCTCGGCCTGGGCCGCCGCCTGGTCGGCCGTGGTCGCCAGCGCCTCCTTCGGGATCGGGATCTGCCAGGCCTCGCACAGCGCGCGGGCCTCGGGCGCGGTCAGGCTGGTGCGCCCGTCCCGCTTCACGGTGTCAAGGATGCTGCGGGCGGTCGTCCGGGCATCATCCAGGACGTCGACATGGCCATTCATGGCGGTCCTCGCTCAGCAAAGGATGTGGGGGAGGACCGGACCCACCTGAGGCTGCCCGGTCGCAGTGAATTCAGGTCGACGGCAGGCCGTCGGATCAATAAAGGCTCTTCCGCGTTGCCTCTCCCGCTCGCGGGAGAGGTCGGGCGTCCGCAGGACGACCGGGTGAGGGCTGGCCCAGGCCTCGACAAAGGGCCCTCACCCGGAGCCGCTTCGCCTCTCCGACCTC
>NZ_JBHYMS010000133.1:0-2706 GCF_042743185.1 Inquilinus sp. NPDC058860
CCGCCTCAACCGCGCCTCATGAACCGCCGTGTACGGAACCGTACGCACGGTGGTGTGGGAGGAGGGCCGCCGTAAGGCGCCCTCCTACCCGATCATATGATTGATCGCGGGGCCGATCCGTGGTGTAACGGGCGGTCTATATCGCAGTGCAGCATGGGGGTCAGCGATGGAGCTGCCAGCCTCCCCGATCACCATCGAGCCGCGTGCGCTCGACCGGGAGACGCTCAAGCGCGACATCCTGGAATGGCTGGTCTACGCCGTCGGGCGCGAGGTCCACCGCGCCACCCGGCACGACTGGTTCGCCGCCACCGCGCTGGCCGTGCGCGACCGCCTGGTCGATCGCTGGATGGCCTCGCAGCACCGCGAGGAGGCGACCGACGGCAAGCGGGTCTACTATCTCAGCCTGGAGTTCCTGGTCGGCCGGCTGATGGCCAACGCGCTGACCAATCTCGGCATCTACGACACCTGCCGCGAGGCCCTGGGCGATTTCGGCGTCGACCTCGGCGCCGTGCTGGAGGTCGAGCCCGACGCGGCGCTCGGCAATGGCGGCCTCGGCCGCCTCGCCGCCTGCTTCCTCGACAGCATGGCCACGCTCGGCATCGCCGGCACCGGCTACGGCATCCGTTACGAATACGGGCTGTTCGAGCAGCAGTTCGATCGCGGCTGGCAGGTCGAGTACCCCGAGGACTGGCTGAAATTCGGCAATCCCTGGGAGTTCGAGCGGCCGGAGGTGGCCTATCCGATCGATTTCTACGGCAAGGTCGAGCCGGGCGAGCCCGGTCCGGATGGCCGGCCGAAGCCGATCTGGCGCGGCAGCCAGCGGGTGCTGGCCGTCGCCTACGATACGCCGGTGGTCGGCTGGGGCGGCGCCACGGTCAACACGCTGCGCCTGTGGTCGGCCAAGCCGGTGCGGGAGTTCGATCTCGCCCCCTTCAACTCCGGCGACTATATGAAGTCGGTCGAGGACAAGATTCTGTCCGAGACCCTGTCGCGCGTGCTGTACCCGAACGACAACACCCCGGCGGGGCAGGAACTGCGGCTCAAGCAGGAATATTTCTTCACCTCGGCCTCGCTGCAGGACGTGCTGCGCCGCCACCGGATGCATCACGACGGCTATGACGACCTGCCGGCCAAGGCGGCGATGCAGCTGAACGACACCCATCCGGCGATCGCGGTGCCGGAGCTGATGCGCCTCCTGATCGACCGGCACCGGCTGGACTGGGACCGCGCCTGGAAGATCACCACCGGCTGCATCAGCTACACCAACCACACGCTGATGCCGGAGGCGCTGGAGACCTGGCCTGTGGCCCTCCTGGAGCGGGTGCTGCCGCGCCATCTGCAGATCGTCTACGAGATCAACGACCGTTTCCTGAAATCCTCGCGCGTGGTGGCCAAGGACCCCAGCCGCCTGTCCACCCTGTCGCTGATCCAGGAGGGCTGGGACCGGCGGGTGCGCATGGGGCCGCTGGCCTTCCTCGGCAGCCACCGGGTCAACGGCGTCTCGGCGCTGCACACCCAGCTGATGCGCGAGACGGTGTTCCGTGATCTGAACGAGGAGTTCCCGGACCGGATCACCAACAAGACCAACGGCATCACCCCGCGGCGCTGGCTGGTGCAGGCCAACCCGAACCTGGCGCAGCTGATCCACAACATGATCGGCACCGGCTGGGAGGATGATCTGGAGCGGCTGTCCACCCTGGCCGGAAAGACCGAGGACAGCGCCTTCCGCGAGGCGTTCTGGGCGGTGAAGCGCCGCAACAAGGCCCTCTTGGCGCATCACATCGGCGAGATCGCCGACCTCCGCGTCTCCGGCGACGCGCTGTTCGACGTCCAGGTCAAGCGCATTCACGAATACAAGCGCCAGCTGCTGAACATCCTGCACGCGGTGGCGCTGTGGCAGGAGATGCGCGACACGCCGGACGCGGCCTGGACGCCGCGGGTCAAGATCCTCGCCGGCAAGGCCGCCCCCGGCTACGCCACGGCCAAGCTGATCATCAAGCTGGCCAACGACGTCGCCAGGGTGATCAACACCGACGCCGAGATCCGCGACCAGCTGAAGATGGTGTTCCTGCCGAACTACAACGTCACGCTGGCGGAGCGCATCATCCCGGCCGCCGACCTGTCGGAGCAGATCTCGACCGCCGGCATGGAAGCGTCGGGCACCGGCAACATGAAGTTCGCGCTGAACGGCGCGATCACCATCGGCACGCTGGACGGCGCCAATGTCGAGATCGCCGAGCGGGTCGGCGCGGACAACATCCTGATCTTCGGCCTGACCGCGGCCGAGGTGGCGGCGAAGCGGGCCCAGGGCTACGACCCGGCGGCGGTGATCGCCGCAGATCCGCGCCTGGCCCGCGCCGTGGCGGCGATCGAGGACGGCACCTTCTCGCCCGACGATCCGGGCCGGTTCCGGCCGATCACCGACGCGCTCCGGCACAGCGACTGGTTCCTGGTGGCGGCGGATTTCGCCGCCTATTGGGAGGCCCAGGCCCGCGCCGCCGCGCTGTATCGCGACCGCACGGCCTGGACCCGGATGGCGATCGAGAACACCGCCCATGTCGGCTGGTTCTCCTCCGACCGCACGGTGCGCGACTACGCCGAGGAGATCTGGGACGTCCGGCCGCCTTTGGCCCGGGCGGCGGAGTAAAGAGTAGGTTGGGTTCGCGACAGCGAACCCAACATGTCGACATCGGGACGGTGTTGGGT
>NZ_JBHYMS010000134.1:0-2648 GCF_042743185.1 Inquilinus sp. NPDC058860
CAAACGGATCGACGACTTGCTGCCATGGAATTGGCGGCCTCTCCGCCAGCTCGACCAAGCCGCCTGATCCGCGGCCATCAGCTCACGCGTACCAACTGTTGCCGTTCGCTCGCGCTTCAATTTTGGAGGGCTATAGCGTAGACGTAGTTCTCTGTTTCGTCGGCTTCGGCCCGCCAAACACCGCCGATTGCCCTCTATGGTGCGATATCGCCGCCGATCACCGCATCCCACCGGGTGAGATAGCAAGCCGCCGATTCTACGCTACAGCCCGATATATCTTTGAGAGCCGCAACGGCAGCTTCCGACCCCATTTCTGACGTTAGTCGCCTAAAAACGAAGGCGTGAAAGCAGGCATTACGGGCTTGCACCGCAACTATGCGCTCGCGGTACATGCAGACCCCGACGAAATGGTCACCCCGACAAGCGCTCCAGCAGAAGAGCGAGCTTCATGGTCCAGCACGGCCGCCCAGCTCGTCTTTGGCTCCCAACCCCCTGAAGATGAGTGCTATTATCCTCGCCGCCTGAGCGTCCCTCCCAGGGTGGGATGGAATTTGCCAAAGTACGCCGAGAAGCATCAAAACATCGTCGGCATTTGCACCGCGATCAATCGCATCCGCGGCCTCACATGCAGCTATGAGTAAACGCACGGCCAACACCATCTGCCGATAGGTCTCGCGTTCATCATCCTCAGAAGTGGCCCCTTGCAGAAGTTTTGCTACTCCGCGTTTCATCGCACTGGAATCTGCCAACTGGGCACACCATAGACGGAACGCCTCAAGCGGAGGATGCTCTTGCAAAAGTGTGGATGCGAGAGCCGCAACGGCGCTGATCTCCTTGCGATAAATGGCCAAGGCCAGAGCTTCCCGCGTCGGGAAGTGGCGATAGAGTGTGCCTTGCCCAACTCCGGCTGCCTTGCTGATAGCGCTGAGCGGCGTTTCGGGATCGGCGGTTAGAGCCTCCCGTGCCACCTCAAGTATGCGATCACGGTTGGCGCGGGCGTCTGCTCGCAATCCATCCTCTTCTACAGCCATATCGCCCCTTGACTAACCGGACAATTGTCCGCTACTTAGCTATAAACGGACAGTTGTCCGAATATAGCGAATGTGGAGATGGACATGCAATATGCCAAGCTCGGCCGGACGGGCCTCGATATTTCGCCTATCTGTATTGGCTGTATGGGGTTCGGGGACCCGTCGCGAGGTTACCCTTCCTGGTCACTTGACGAGGAAGCAAGTCGGCGCCTCGTTCGCCACGCACTTGAGGCGGGCATCAATTTCTTCGACACCGCCAATTTGTATTCAAATGGTTCCAGCGAGGAGTTCCTCGGGCGGTCACTGAAGGACTTTGCGCACCGCGAAAACGTTGTGATCGCCACCAAGCTCAGCGCACCAATGCGGGACGGACCCAATGGCACAGGGCTGTCGCGCAAGGCAATCATGACCGAAGTCGATATGAGCCTCAAGCGCCTGGGCACCGACTATATCGACCTCTATCAAATCCATCGTCGCGACAGGACTACCCCCTGGGAAGAAACGCTCGAGGCCCTGAACGATATCGTCAAGGCGGGCAAGGTCCGCTATCTCGGCGCATCGTCCATGAGGGCCTGGGAATTCGGCAAAGCGCTGCACCTGCAGAAATCCAACGGCTGGGCCCGCTTCGTGTCGATGCAGGATACCTACAATCTTCTCGACCGCGAAGAAGAGCGCGAGATGCATGCGCTTTGCATCGATGAAGGGGTGCAGACCATTGTCTATAGCCCGCTCAACCGTGGCCGGCTGGCCCGACCGTGGGGAGCGATCACGGCAAGGGCGGAAACCGAAGCCGTCTACAATCTGGGTGCAGCCACGGCCGACAGCGACAAGCTGATTGTCGACATGGTGGGAGCCATTGCGGAAGAACGGGGCGTCGGCCGGTCGATGATTGCGCTTGCCTGGTTGCGCCGCAATCCTGTGGTGGCAGCTCCGATAGTGGGTGCGCTGAAAGCAGACCATATTGACGACGCTCTGGCTTCGCTGTCGATCAGCCTCACCGACGACGAGGCAGCAAGGCTGGAGGCGCCCTATACGCCGCGGCTCGACCATCAGGGCGTGTCAGACCCGGCCATGCTGCGCCGCGCCGCCGAAGCAGCCACAGGGCACAGCATCAGCCGTCTCCCAGTCCGCGAACTGAGCAAGGTGACATGAACCTTGCTCGTTCTGGATACTTGCATGTCCATCTTCGAGGGCTGGTCTGCTTTCTGCATTCACCGCCTGAAGCTGATCGTCCGCTATCCACCCCCATTGTTGCCATTCGCTCGTGCCTTAATTTTGGAGGGCTATAGCGTGGACGTAGTTCTCTGTTTCATCGTTCTCGGCCCGCCATCGGCCGCCGATCGCGGCACAAATTGACGATCTATATCGTTATTTATCAATAAGATAGATCATCGGGAGGCAACTGTGCTGCGAGGCATGGTTCTCGCACTCCCGACCGCGTGCATCCGGGCATGATGGCCACCTATCGAGAGGGGGTGCGAGGTTCGAGAAGCAATCCGCTTTTTGCAACGCGTCGCCCGAAAAGTAACCCTCCGCCGGAGGCCGCCTTTGCGGGTTTGTCGGGTTGACCGAGGCTGAAGCGTTGGTTGACAGCGGCGGTGGTGGGAAGTGTCCACA
>NZ_JBHYMS010000135.1:0-2590 GCF_042743185.1 Inquilinus sp. NPDC058860
GTACGCGTGAGCTGATGGCCGCGGATCAGGCGGCTTGGTCGAGCTGGCGGAGAGGCCGCCAATTCCATGGCAGCAAGTCGTCGATCCGTTTGATCGGGTGATCGGCGATGCGGGCGATGACGTCGGCGAGGTAGGCCTCGACGTCGAGGCCGTTCATCTTGGCGCTCTCGATGATGGTGTACATGGCAGCGGCCCGCCGGCCACCGGCGTCGCTGCCGGCGAAGGTCCAATTGCGGCGCCCGAGAGCCAGGGGCCTGATGGCGCGCTCGGCCGCATTGTTGCTCATCTCCAGCCTGCCGTCGGTGGTGTAGCGCGTGAGGGCTGCCCAGCGGGTGGTGGAATAGCGGATCGCAACGGCGAGCTTGCCCTTGGGGCTGGTCCGCGCCAACGCCTCGTCGAGGAACAGCCGCAAGGCTTTCAGGATCGGCACCGAGCGGTCCTGCCGGGCGGCGAGGCGCTCCTCCGGCCCGCGGCCCCGGATCTCCCGCTCGACGGCGAAGAGGTCGCCGATGCGTTCCAGTGCCGTCCTGGCCGTGGCCGAGCCCGTGCTGTCGTAGACCTCGTACAGATAGCGCCTGGCGTGGGCCCAACACGCCACCTCAACCAGGCGCGGCGCCTCGGCTCCGGGTTCCGGCTGGTACAACGCGCCGAAGCCGGCATAGCCGTCGGCATGCAGGAAGCCCCGGCAACTGTCGAGCAACGCCTCGGCATGCTCGCCTTTGCGATCCGGCGAGTAGCGATAGAAGGCCGCCGGCGGTGCTGTGGAGTTCCACGGCCGCTCGTCGCGCAGCATGACCCACAACCGCCCCGTCTTCGTCCGGCCCAGCCCCGGCGCGAGCACAGGCACCGGTGTGTCGTCCGCGTGCACGGCGGCTCCCGCCCGGACATGTCGGCCGATCGCTTCGACCAGGGGATCGAGCAGGACCGCCAGCTTGCCGACCCAGCCGGCCATCACCGAGCGGTCGAGCTCGACCCCGGCCCGGGCGTAGATCTCGGCTTGCCGGTGCAACGGCTGATGATCGCAATACTTCGAGACTGCGACATGGGCCAGCAGCCCAGAGCCGGGCTGGCCGCGCTCGATCGGCAGCGACGGCATCGGCACCTGCACGATCGTCTCGCAGCCCCGGCAGCTCAGCTTCGGTCGGATGTGCGCCACCCGCTTGAAGTAGGAGGGGACGTATTCCAGCACCTCGCGCTCGTCCTGGCCGATGCGGCTGAAGGTCGTGCCGCCGCAGTTCGGACAGGGGCAGGCCGGCTCGTGCACCACCTCTTCGCGCGGCAGATGGTCGGGCAGCGGCCTGCGGCCGCCCCGCGCCCGCTTGCCCTCCCGCCCAGATGCCGACGGCGCTGCCTCCGTCCGCGCCTCGGTCTCGGCCTGGTCCTCCTCGATGTCGCCGATCACGAGCTCGAGTTGCTCGACGGCGCGGTCGAGCTTCTCCGACGAGCGGCCGAACCGGGCCCGGCGCAACGCCGCCAGCTCCGCCTTCAGCTTCTCGATGTGCAGGGTCTTGGCATGGATCTCGGCGTTCCTGGCCGCGATCTCCCGCTGCATCTCGACCTGCAGCGCGGCTGCGAAGGCGCGCAATTCGGCAGGATCGGTGGGCAGGGAGGCCGTCGCCAGCGACATGCGCCTGTCTAGCAGATCCGGCCTGCCGAAGCCAGAATTCTCGCGCAGAATCAGCGCGTTGTCAGATCACCGCAGGCCGCCGCGGTGGCTCCGGCGCCACCGTCCGCCGCCAGTCCATCGCCTCGACCAGCAGCGCCATCTGGGCCGGGGTCAGCACCATCGTGCCGTCGACGATCGGCGGCCACACGAACTTGCCCTTCTCCAGCCTCTTGGCGAACAGGCACAGCCCCGTGCCGTCATAGTGCAGAATCTTCAGGTAGTCCGCTTTCCTGGACCTGAAGAGGAACAGATGGCCGGAATATGGATCCTGCCTCAACACCGCGGCGATGTCGGCGGCAAGGCCGTCGAAGCCGCGCCGCATGTCTGTCGGACGGCAACAGAGATACACCTTCGTACCGGGCGTCACCGTGATCACGGCAACTCCTTCAGCGCCTGCAGCACGCGCCGCAGCGCCCCCTGGTTGACGAAGGCGTCGACCCGGACCTGGGCGCCGCCCGGCAGGGCGATCTCGATCGCTCCCGGCCGCTGCTCGGTGCACGCCGCGGCGGAGGCTGGACAGGAACTCGCTGACCGCTCCGACGGTGCCGCCAGCGGCAGGCTCGCCGCGGCCGTCCCCTCGCTCCCGCCGAACACGCCCAGCGGCACGAACTGCATCGGTACCACGGATGCGTCATCGCCCTCACGCCCGGTCCGCTTCGCGACACCACGGCCTCGGCCCGCCTGACGCAGCCACTTGAACACCAGGTTGGCGTTCACCTCATGCTGCCGCGCCACCTCCGCCACCGACGCCCCAGGCACCAGCGTCGCTTCGATGATCCGCTGCTTCTGCTCAACGCTCCAACTCCGCCGGCCCGAGCTCGACATCTGGCTCCACTCCACCATGGTGTCCACCAACGCTGATGGTGGACACCATCCTGGAGCCTCCTCTCCTCCGACGGCAGGCGGCCTCCACATCACGCGTAC
>NZ_JBHYMS010000136.1:0-2154 GCF_042743185.1 Inquilinus sp. NPDC058860
GTATCTTTTCCTGTCATTGCCGGGCTTGACCCGGCAATCCAGAGGGTCTCGACATCCTCTGGATGCCCGGGTCAAGCCCCGGGCATGACAGGAAAGGAACGAGGACGACCGGAAGCGCCGGCCCGGCCGCCCCTCCCCTCTTCCCGCCCCCCAAGCCCGGAAGACGCCATGACCACCATCCAGACAGACACCAGAGGCCCGCGCCCCCGCCCGGCGGGCGACGAGCGGCTGCGCTCCGTCTCCCTCGCCTCGCGCCTGCTCTCCCGCCCCGAGCTCGGCGCCATGGCCGGCACCGTGCTGGTCTTCGTCTTCTTCGGCATCACCGCCGGCGGCTCCGGCATGTTCAGCGCCGACGGCATCTCGAACTGGCTGGTGGTCTCGGCCCAGCTCGGCATCCTCGCGGTCGGCGCCAGCCTCCTGATGGTCGCCGGCGAGTTCGACCTGTCGATCGGCTCGATGATCGGCTTCGCCGGCATGATGATCGCGATCCCGACCGTGTTCTTCGGCTGGCCGGTCTGGCTGTCGCTGGTCTTCGCCTTCGCCGGCGCCCTGGCCATCGGCGCGCTGAACGGCTGGCTGGTGGTGCGCACCGGCCTGCCCAGCTTCATCGTCAGCCTGGCCTTCCTGTTCATCCTGCGCGGCATGACCATCGCGCTGTCGATCCTGTTCACCAACCGCACCATCGTCGGCGGGGTGAAGGACCCGGCGGCGGCCGACTGGCTGGCGGCCCTGTTCAGCGGCACCGTGCTGGACGGGCTCTACCGCTGGGCCGGCGGCGCCGGGCTGATCGACACCTTCCCGGACGGCAGCCCGGTCGTTCCCGGCCTGCCCGTCCTGGTGGTGTGGTGGCTGGTGCTGACCGCGATCGGCGCCTGGATCCTGCTGCGCACCCGCTTCGGCAACTGGATCTTCGCCGTCGGCGGCGACAACACGGCGGCCCGCAACATGGGCGTGCCGGTCGGCCGGGTGAAGGTGCTGCTGTTCATGGGCACCGCCTTCTGCGCCACCGTCTTCGCCGCCTGCCAGGTGATGGAGTTCGGCTCCGCCGCCGCCGACCGCGGCCTGCTGAAGGAGTTCGAGGCCATCATTGCCGTGGTGATCGGCGGCACGCTCCTGACCGGCGGCTACGGCTCGGTGATCGGCGCCGCCTTCGGCGCGCTGATCTTCGGCGTGGTGCAGATGGGCATCTTCTACTCCGGCGTGAACACCGACTGGTTCAAGGTCTTCCTCGGGGTGATGCTGCTCCTGGCCGTGATCGTGAACAACTACATCCGCCGCAAGGTGACGGGAGGCCGGTCATGAACGATGCATCCGCTCCGCTGGTCGAGCTGCGCGGCGTCTGCAAGTATTTCGGCTCGGTGGTGGCGCTGAAGGACATCACCATCTCGGTCCGCGCCGGCGAGGTTCTGGCCCTGCTCGGCGACAACGGCGCCGGCAAGTCGACCTTGATCAAGACCCTGTCCGGCGTGCACCAGCCCAGCGAGGGCCAGCTGCTGGTCGAGGGTCAGCCGGTGCAGTTCCGCTCGCCGCGCCACGCGCTCGACCACGGCATCGCCACGGTCTACCAGGACTTGGCGATGGTGCCGCTGATGAGCATCACCCGGAACTTCTTCATGGGCCGCGAGCCGACGGTCGGCTGGGGCCCGACCCGGCGCATCGACATGGACAAGGCCAATGCCATCGCCCGCACGGCGATGCGCGAGATCGGCATCGACGTGCGCGACCCCGGCCAGGCGGTCGGCACCCTGTCGGGCGGCGAGCGGCAATGCGTCGCCATCGCCCGGGCGGTGCATTTCGGCGCCAAGGTGCTGATCCTGGACGAGCCGACCTCGGCGCTGGGCGTCAAGCAGGCCTCGGTGGTGCTGCGCTATATCGTGCAGGCGCGGGCGCGCGGGCTGGGGGTGATCTTCATCACCCACAACGTGCACCACGCCTATCCGGTGGCCGACACCTTCACCCTGCTGAACCGCGGCCGCTGCCTGGGCACCTACCCGAAGAGCGAGATCAGCCGCGAGCAGGTGCTGGAGATGATGGCCGGCGGCCAGGAGCTGGCCAGCCTGACCGCCGAGTTCGCCGAATTCGAACGCAGCGACGCGGCGGCTTAGACCCATTGAGTCCCCCCTCCCCTCGCGGGAGGGGGTTAGGGGGAGGGGG
>NZ_JBHYMS010000137.1:0-2092 GCF_042743185.1 Inquilinus sp. NPDC058860
GGGCGCCAACCGCCAAGGACAGGGGCCGGTGGCCACCGGCCCCTGTCCTGCCCTCTCTTCTACCTCAGCGAGGGCTGCACTCCAGATACAAGGGCGGACCCAGGCCTCGACAAAGCCCCCTCACCCGGAGCCGCTGGCGCGGCTCCGACCTCTCCCGCAAGCGGGAGAGGCACACAAGCAGGTGCCTCCGCTCACCTCCTCGACCGGCTCGATCCGGACCAGCGGGCGGCGGCGGAGCGGGTCGAGGGGCCGCTCCTGATCGTCGCCGGGCCGGGATCGGGCAAGACCCGGACGCTGACCCACCGCATCGCCCACCTGATCGCGGAGCACGGCGCAGCGCCCGACTCCTGCCTTGCCATCACCTTCACCCGCCGGGCAGCGGCGGAGATGCGCGAGCGGCTGGAGGCGCTTCTGCCCGGCGCGGCGGCGCGGATGCCGATCCACACCTTCCATTCCCTCGGCCTCGCCCTGCTGCGCGAGCATGGCGAGGCGGCCGGGCTGCACCGCGACTTCCGGGTGGCGGGGGAGGCGGAGCGCGCGGCCCTGCTGCAGGACGTGCTGGAGGTGTCCCGCACCAGGGCCGAGCGGCTCTTGCGCGCCATCTCCCGCGTCAAGCGCACCGGGGCGCTGGCCGAGCTCGACCTCGCCGAGGCGCTGGCCCGTTATGACGAGGCCTTGGCGCTGCGCAACTGGATCGACTTCGACGACCTGGTCGGCCGCAGCATCGCGGCGCTGGAGGGCGATCCCGGCTTGGTCGCGCTCACCCGCGACCGGTTCCGCCACGTCTCGGTCGACGAGTTCCAGGACGTCGACGACAGCCAGGTCCGCCTGCTGTCGCTGCTGGTGCCGTCCGGCGGCAATCTCTGCGTCATCGGCGACCCGGACCAGGCGATCTACGGCTTCCGCGGCGCCGACGCCTCCTGCTTCGACCGCTTCCACCGCGACCATCCCGGCGCCGCCGTGATCCGGCTGCGGCGCAACTACCGCTCGACCGGCACCATCGTCACCGCCGCCTCGCGCTTCATCGGTGCGGATGGCCGGACGGAGCCGGCGGCGGAGATCGTGCGGGCGATGCAGGACCGCATCTCGGTCCACGCCGCCGCCAGCGACAAGGCCGAGGCCGAGTTCGTGGTGGCGGAGATCGAGGCGCTGCTGGGCGGCCACAGCTTCTTCTCGATCGACAGCGGCCGGTCGGACGGCCGCTCCGATGATCAGCTGGGCTTCGGCGACATCGCCGTGCTGTACCGCACCGACGCCCAGGCCGAGGCGGTGGCGGAAGCCCTGGGCCGCGGCGGCATGCCGTTCAAGAAGAGCTCGCTGGCGCCGCTGGCCGAGGACCCGGCGGTCCAGGCATTGCTGGCGGCACTGGAGAGCGAGGCGGAGGAGGGGCCGCTGCCGCAGCAGCTGCAGCGGGCGGCCGAAGCGCTGCGCCGCGACGGCGCCGATCCGGCCTCGACCACGGCGGCGCTGCAGCGCCTGGCGCTGATCGCGTCCCGCCAGGACAGCGATGATCGGACGGCTTTCCTGGCTGCCGTGGCGCTGGCGACCGAGGCGGATTTCTGGGACCCGCGCGCCGACCGGGTCTCGCTGCTGACGCTGCATGCCGCCAAGGGGCTGGAGTTCCCGGTGGTGTTCATCCTCGGCCTGGAGGACGGCGTGCTGCCGCTGCGCTTCGGCGAGGCGGACCCGGCGGCGACGGCCGAGGAGCGGCGGCTGTTCTATGTCGGCATGACCCGGGCGATGGACCGGCTGTTCCTGTGCCGGGCGCGCGAGCGGCGCTGGCGCGGCGGCACGGTGCGGCTGGAGGTGTCGCCCTTCCTCGGCGAGATCGAGGCCGAGCTGCTGGCCCATCGCCGCCCGGACCCGGCCCCGCGCCGCCCGGCCGAGCGGCAGCTCAGTTTGTTCTAGAGCGGGATGGATTGAGGTCGGGTCACGTCAGGGCAATCGGGCAGGGGTCGACAGGATATCGAGCGTCTTCACATTGCCTCTCCCGCCTGGCGGGAGAGGTCGGGCTCGCGCAGCGAGACCGGGTGAGCGACTGTCTGGCCTGTCAAGCAGCCAGTGCGAGTTGTTGGCGGACATCGCGGGCCTT
>NZ_JBHYMS010000138.1:0-2027 GCF_042743185.1 Inquilinus sp. NPDC058860
TGTCATGCCCGGGCTCGACCCGGGCATCCAGGGATTGTCGACACCCTCTGGATTGCCGGGTCAAGCCCGGCAATGACAAGGAGGGGGAAGCCGTCACCCCTGGTTCAGCACCCCGGCATGGTGGCGGATGTGGTCGGCGATGAAGGTGGAGATGAAGTAGTAGCCGTGGTCGTAGCCGGGGTGGCGGCGCAGGGTCAGTGGCTGCCCGGCCTTGCGGCAGGCCGCCTCGAGCAGATGCGGGTGCAGCTCGCGCTCCAGGAACTGGTCCGCCTCGCCCTGGTCGATCAGCAGGTCCGGGCACCGCGCCCCGCCTTCGACCAGCGCCGTCGCGTCCCACTGCGCCCAGTGGGACTGATCGGCCCCGAGATAGCGCGAGAACGCCTTCTGCCCCCACGGGCATTGCGACGGCGCCGCGATCGGCGCGAAGGCCGACACCGACCGGTAGAGCCCGGGGTTGCGCAGCGCCGCCACCAGCGCCCCGTGCCCGCCCATCGAATGCCCGAAGATCCCCATCGCGCTGCGCCGCGCCGGGAAGTGCTTGCCGATCATCTCCGGCAGCTCCCGCGTCACATAGCCGTGCATCCGGTAGCCGTCGCGCCAGGGTGCCTCGGTCGCATCGAGATAGAACCCGGCCCCGAGCCCGAAATCCCAGCTCTCGTCGTCGCCCGGATGGCGCCGGTCGCGCGGGCTGGTGTCCGGCGCCACCAGCATCAGCCCGAACTCCGCCGCATGCTGCAGGGCGCCGGCCTTGATGATGAAGGTCTCCTCGGTGCAGGTCAGCCCGGCGAGGTAGACCAGCACCGGCACCGGCCGCTCCTGCGCCTGCGGCGGCACGTAGACCGCGAACCGCATCTCGCCGCCGGTCTCGGCCGAGGCATGGCTGTAGAACCCGACCTCGCCGGCGAAGGCCCGGTGCTTGGCTCGTGTGACCAGCTCCGCCATCAGAACTCGACCACCGTGCGGATCGACTTGCCCTCATGCATCAGGTCGAAGCCCTCGTTGATCCGCTCCAGCGGCAGCTTGTGCGTGATCATCGGGTCGATCTCGATCTTGCCCGACATGTACCAGTCGACGATCTTCGGCACGTCGGTCCGGCCCCGCGCCCCGCCGAAGGCCGTGCCCTTCCACACCCGCCCGGTCACCAGCTGGAACGGACGGGTCGAGATCTCCTGCCCCGCACCGGCCACGCCGATCACGATGCTCTGGCCCCAGCCGCGATGGCTGCTCTCCAGCGCCGCCCGCATCACCTTGGTGTTGCCGGTGCAGTCGAAGGTGTAGTCGGCCCCGCCGATCTGGTCCGCGCCCCGCTTGGTCAGGTTCACCAGATACGGCACCAGGTCGCCCTCGACCTCGCCGGGGTTGACGAAATGGGTCATGCCGAAGCGCTCGCCCCATTCCTTCTTCGAGTTGTTCAGGTCGACGCCGATGATCATGTCGGCCCCGGCCAGCCGCAGACCCTGGATCACGTTCAGCCCGATGCCGCCGAGCCCGAACACGATCGCGGTCGCGCCCTCCTCCACCTTCGCCGTGTTGATCACCGCACCGATGCCGGTGGTCACGCCGCAGCCGATGTAGCAGATCTTGTCGAACGGCGCGTCCGGGTTGACCTTGGCCAGCGCGATCTCCGGCAACACCGTGAAGTTCGAGAAGGTCGAGCAGCCCATGTAGTGGAAGATCTTCTCCTTGCCGAGCGAGAACCGGCTGGTGCCGTCCGGCATCAGCCCCTGGCCCTGGGTCGACCGGATCGCCGTGCACAGGTTGGTCTTGCGCGACAGGCAGGACGGGCACTGCCGGCATTCCGGCGTGTACAGCGGGATCACATGGTCGCCCTTGGCCAGGCTGGTCACGCCCAGCCCGACATCGACCACTACCCCTGCGCCCTCATGCCCCAGGATCGACGGGAACAGCCCTTCCGGATCCGCCCCCGACAGCGTGAACTCGTCGGTGTGGCAGATCCCGGTCGCCTTGATCTCGACCAGCACCTCCCCGAACTTCGGGCCCTCCAGGTCCACCTCCATGATCTCCAG
>NZ_JBHYMS010000139.1:0-2027 GCF_042743185.1 Inquilinus sp. NPDC058860
TTGGGGGGTGGGGGTTGGGGGGGGGGGGGTTCTCTCGGCTGGCGCAGGCATCGGCCCTCGGTCGCGGCGACGACGGAGACGATCCTGACTCATACGCGCGCGGACGCGCGCAGCCCCTCCCCCTACCCCCCTCCCGCAAGGGGAGGGGGGACTTAAAAGACCCAGGAGCCGGTGCCCCATGTCGTCGATCTCCTCGATTCCCTCCCCCGCCGCGGGCGGCGGCCGGGCCTTCCTCCTCCGGGTGGCGGAGCTGCGGGCCTGGCTGTTCCTGCTGATCCTGGTCGTCTTCTTCGAGGCCTGGGCCCGGATCGCCTACGACACGACATTCATCCTGAACCCGTACAACCTGCAGTCGATCGGCATCTTCGCGGTGGCGCCGCTGCTGCTGGCGCTGGGCCAGACCTTCGTCATCATCTCGGCCGGCATCGACCTGTCGGTCGGCTTCACCATGGGCCTGGCCTCGGTGGTCGCCGCGCACGCCGCCAATCTCGGCCCGGTGCTCGGCCTCGGCCCGGTGCCGGCGATGCTGCTGGGCCTCCTCGCCGGCGTGGCCGTGGCCTTCGTGCCGGGACTGGTCAACGGCTGGCTGATCGCGCATCTGAGGGTGCCGCCCTTCATCGGCACGCTGGGCATGTACGGCGTCGCCCGCGGCAGCGCCTTCCTGATCGCCGGCGGCACCACGGTGCCGGTGGTCAACAGCTGGTTCGCCACCATCGGCAACGGGCGGGTCGCCGGCATCCCGACGGTGGTGCTGATCACCGTGATCGCGGCGCTGGCCATGCACTACCTGCTGTCGCAGACCCGGTTCGGCCAGCACACCTATGCGATCGGCGCCAACCGCAACGCGGCGCTGCGGGCCGGCATCGACGTGCGCCGCCACGCCATGAAGCTGTACCTGCTCTCCGCGATCTGCGCCGGGCTGGCCGGATCGCTCTACGCCGCCCGCTTCGCCGCCGGCGCGGCCCAGGCGGGGGAGCCGCTGCTGCTCGATTCGATCGCCGCCGTGGTGATCGGCGGCGCCAGCCTGTTCGGCGGTTCGGGCACGATCGGCGGCACCATCGCCGGCGCCCTGGTGATCGCGGTGATCCAGTACGGGCTGGTGTTCATCGACGTCGAGCCGTTCTGGCAGTTCGTGGCGGTCGGCGTCGTCATCATCATCTCGGTGCTGGTGGACCAGAGCCAGCGCCGGCTCGCGAGAGGGCGCCAGGATGACTGAACCGCCGATGACTGAACAGCCGATGGCTGAGCCACTGCTGTCGGTGCGCGGCCTGTCCAAGCGCTTCGGCGGGGTCCAGGCGCTGAACGCGGTGTCGCTCGACCTGCATGAGGGCGAGGTGGTGGCGCTGGCCGGCGACAACGGCGCCGGCAAGTCGACGCTGATCAAGGCGATCTCCGGCGTCCACCGGCACGACGAGGGCGAGATCCGCCTGGCCGGCGAGCCGGTCGCCTTCGCCACGCCGCATGACGCGCGCGACCGCGGCATCGAGACGATCTACCAGGACCTGGCGCTGGCCGACAACCTGTCGATCGGCGCCAACATCTTCCTCGGCCGCGAGCCGAAGCGGCGGCTGTTCGGCCTCCTGCCGGTGCTGGACCGCCGGCACATGGCCGAGGCGGCGCGGCAGACCATGGCGCGGCTGGACTTCCATGTCGAACGGCTGGAGGCGCCGGTCGCGACCTTCTCCGGCGGCCAGCGCCAGGCGGTGGCGATCGGCCGGGCGATCTACTGGAACGCGCGGATCCTGATCATGGACGAGCCGACCGCGGCGCTGGGCGTGCCGGAGCAGCGCAAGGTGCTGGCCCTGGTCCAGGCGCTGAAGGCGCAGGGCAAGGGCGTGGTCTTCATCTCGCACAATCTCGGCGACATCTTCGCGGTGGCCGACCGCATCGTCGTGCTGCGCCGCGGGATCAAGGCCGGCGAGCGCCGGACTGCGGAAACGGATGCCGACGAGGTGGTCCGCCTCATGGTGGGAGGGTGATGCTCCTTTGAGTCCCCCCTCCCCTCGCGGGAGGGGGTTAGGGGGAGG
>NZ_JBHYMS010000140.1:0-1934 GCF_042743185.1 Inquilinus sp. NPDC058860
GTGTGCGCCAGGCATGGCGCGAGGTGCGAGAGCACCGAGAGCCGGGAGTGGTGCCCCGGTTTGTGACTTGGAGGTGAGAGTCCTCTGCGGGCCTTGGTGATGGGAACCGCTAGCCGAACAGCAAGGGCGTCGTCGCGAGGCGGGGTCTGAAGGAAGCTGTAAGCAAAGTGCCGGCCTGACGAACAGGAAGCGCATAGGAGGCGTCCGTACCCGGGCGAGGGGGCACGAAGACCCGAAGCCCGAAATCACCCGGAGGGTGCGGCCGTAGATGCGCCAGGCTCATGGCACGAAGGTCACGCGTCTTACCCTGGGAGATCTGCCGCTCTGCCCCTGGCTTCAGGTGTGCTACCGGCGTCGCGAGGCGCCGGGAGGGGGTGGCAGAAGTCAGCAGAGGCCGTAGTAGCCGGACCGACCGGCGAAGGGCTGAACATGAAGCGCCGGACGGAGGTCGGCCTTTCGATGGCGATCGGAGACGCAGAAGGCGGGGCTGGGATGCCCCAAGCCCACGCGGGGCACGGTGGCCGGAAGCCGCCGCAGCCGGCCTTGGGTGCGTCAAGCGCCACGGCAGGATCGGGACCCTCACGACCGGAGGGGAATGAGCGGCTGATGGAAGCGATCCTCAGCCGGGAGAACCTGATGGCGGCCTACCGACGGGTCAAGGCGAACAAGGGGGCGCCGGGCATCGACAAGATGACCGTCGAGCAACTGTGGACCTTCCTGGAGGAGCGCTGGGCAGCCATCAGGGAGGACCTGCTGGAAGGCCGGTACGAGCCGGCGCCGGTGCGCGGGGTGGAGATCCCCAAGCCCGGCGGCGGGGTGCGCCTGTTGGGCATCCCGACCGTGCTCGACCGGTTCATCCAGCAGGCGATGCATCAGGTGCTGACGCCGATCTTCGATCCGGGCTTCTCCGACGCCTCGTACGGCTTCCGGCCGGGGCGGAGCGCCCACGACGCGGTCAAGGCCGCGCGGTCCCACGTGGCCGCCGGCCGCCGCTTTGTGGTCGATCTCGACCTGGAGAAGTTCTTCGACCGGGTGAACCACGACGTGCTGATGGCACGGGTGGCGCGCAAGGTCGCGGACAAGCGGGTGCTGCGGCTGATCCGCCGTTACCTGCAGGCCGGATTGATGGCGGGCGGGCTGGCGACGATGCGGACCGAGGGGACGCCCCAGGGCGGTCCGCTCTCGCCGCTCTTGTCGAACATCCTGCTCGACGACCTCGACAAGGAACTGGAACGGCGGGGCCACGCCTTCTGCCGGTACGCCGACGACTGCAACATCTATGTGCGGACGCGGCGGGCCGGCGAGCGGGTGATGGCCTCGATTACCCGGTTCCTGAAGGAGGGGCTGCGGCTGGCGGTCAACGGGGCCAAGAGCGCCGTGGACCGCCCCTGGAACCGCGTCTTCCTGGGCTTCACCATGACCGCCCACAAGACGCCGCGCCTGCGCGTGGCGCCGACGAGCGTGGCGCGGTTCCAGGCCAAGCTCCGGACGCTGTGGCGCCAGGGGCGGGGCCGCAGCCTCGGCCGCACCATCGAAGACCTTGTCCCGGTGCTCACCGGCTGGATCGCCTACTTCCGGCTGGCCGAGGCCAAGGGCATCTTCGAGGACCTGGACGGCTGGCTCCGACGGCGTCTGCGCTGTCTGATCTGGCGCCAGTGGAAGCGGCCGAGGACACGAGCAATGCGCCTGATGCAGCGGGGGCTCGACGAGGCGCGGGCACGGCTGTCCGCTTACAACGGACGCGGCCCCTGGTGGAACGCCGGGGCCAGCCACATGCACGACGCCTTCCGGGCCAGCTTCTTCCAATCTCTCGGACTGGTCAGCCTCCTCGACCGACACCGCCGCCTCAACCGCGCCTCATGAACCGCCGTGTACGGAACCGTACGCACGGTGGTGTGGGAGGAGGGCCGCCGTAAGGCGCCCTCCTACCCGAT
>NZ_JBHYMS010000141.1:0-1829 GCF_042743185.1 Inquilinus sp. NPDC058860
GCGCTCGCGTCCCGGTGGAAACCTCAGGGCCTTCCGCGCGCGGACGCGCGCAGACCCCTCCCCCTGCCCCCCTCCCGCAAGGGGAGGGGGGACTCGAATGGGTTGGCCGCCCACTGCCGGGTGCAGTCCTGATGCGCGTCCTCCGCCGCTTCCTGGCCGACCGCGCCGGCCGCATCGGCCTCGCCGGCCTGGTGCTGGTGCTGGGCATGGCGCTGGCCGCCGGCTGGGTCTTCCCGGGCGACCCGCTGGCGGTCACCGGCCCGTCGCAGCTGCCGCCCTTCCAGGACCCGGCGCATTGGCTGGGCACCGACCGGCTGGGCCGGGACGTGCTGGCCCAGCTGTTCCACGGCGCCCGGGTCTCGCTCCTGGTCGGCGCCGCGGCGGCGGTGCTGGCGGTCGGCATCGGCCTCCTGGTCGGCACCACCGCCGGCTTCCTCGGCGGCTGGGCGGACAACGCGCTGATGCGGGTGACCGAGGCGGTGCAGACCGTGCCCGGCTTCGTCCTGGCCCTGGCGCTGATCCTGGTGCTGGGCCCGTCGCTCGGCAACATCGTCCTCGCCATCGGCCTCGGCGCCTGGACCAGCCCGGCCCGGGTGGTGCGGGCCGAGATCATGGCCCTGGCCCGGCGCGACTTCGTCGACGCCTATCGCTGCATGGGCATGGGCTGGGCGCGGATCGCCTTCGCCAAGCTGCTGCCCAACGCCCTGGCGCCGGTGCTGGTGCTGGCCACCGTGATCACCGCCGGCGCCATCCTGATCGAATCGGCGCTGTCCTTCCTCGGCCTCGGCGACCCGAACCGGGTCAGCTGGGGCAGCATGATCGCCGACGGCCGCGCCGTGCTGCGCAGCGCCTGGTGGCTCTCGGCCATCCCCGGCTTCGCCATCGTCGTCGCCGTGCTGTCGGTCAGCCTGCTCGGCGAGGCGCTCACGGCCGCGCTCGACCCGCGGCGGAGACGCCGGTGAGCCGCCTCCTCTCCATCCGCAACCTGACCGTCGACTATTTCGGCGACGGCGGGGCGGTGCGCGCGGTGGACGGCGTCGATCTCGACCTCGCGGCCGGGGAGACGCTGGCCCTGGTCGGCGAATCCGGCTCCGGCAAGTCGACCGTGGCACTGGCGCCGCTCGGTCTCCTGCCGCCCACGGCCCGCATCGCCGGCTCGATCCGCCTCGCGGGGGCGGAGCTCCTGGGCCTGCCGGAGCCGGCGCTGCGCCCGGTCCGCGGCGGCCGCATCGGCATGGTGTTCCAGGAGCCGATCACCAGCCTCAACCCGGTGCTGACGATCGGCGAGCAGCTGCGCGAGGTGCTGGCGGCGCATGGCCTCAGCCGCGGCCGGGCGGCGCGGGCGGTGGAGCTCTTGGCCGAGGTCGGCATCGCCGACCCCGCCGCCCGGGCCGGCCAGTATCCGCACGAGCTGTCGGGCGGCATGCGGCAGCGGGCGATGATCGCCATGGCGCTGGCCGCGGGGCCGGAGCTGCTGATCGCGGACGAGCCGACCACGGCGCTCGACGTCACCGTCCAGGCCCAGATCCTCGACCTGTTCCGCACGCTGCGCGATCGCCGCGGCATGGCGCTGCTGCTGGTCACCCACGATTTCGGCGTGGTGGCGGAGCTGGCCGACCGGGTCGCGGTGATGCGGGAGGGGCGGGTGGTCGAGACCGGCCCGACGCGGCAGGTGCTGGACGGCCCGCAGCACGGCTACACAAGCGAGCTCCTGGCCGCGACCCTCTCGGTCGATGACGTGCCGCGGTGGGTAAGGGGTGAACCAACCCTTCAAGCCAAGCCAACCGAGTCCCCCCTCCCCTCGCGGGAGGGGGGTAGGGGGAGGGGGT
>NZ_JBHYMS010000142.1:0-1670 GCF_042743185.1 Inquilinus sp. NPDC058860
TCCAGGATCGGCATGCCGTAGATCGGGCTCGCCGGGTCCGTCTTCGCCGCCGGGTTGGTCACGTCGTTCGCCCCGATCACGAAGGCCACGTCGGCCTGGGCGAAGTCGCGGTTGATCTCCTCCAGCTCGAACACCTCGTCATAGGGCACGTTGGCTTCGGCCAAGAGCACGTTCATGTGCCCCGGCATGCGGCCCGCCACCGGGTGGATGGCGTAGCGCACCTCCACCCCCTCCTTCTTCAACAGGTCCGACATCTCTCTCAAGGCATGCTGCGCCTGCGCCACCGCCATGCCGTAGCCCGGCACGATGATCACCGACCGCGCGTTCTTCATCACGAAGGCCGCGTCCTCCGCCGAGCCCTGCTTCACCGCCCGGTCGCCGGCCGGACCCGCCGCGGCCGATGCCGCCTCGCCGCCGAAGCCGCCCAGGATCACGTTGATGATCGACCGGTTCATCCCCTTGCACATGATGTAGCTGAGGATCGCGCCCGACGACCCGACCAGGGCGCCGGTGACAATCAAGAGGTTGTTCTGCAGGGTGAAGCCGATGCCGGCCGCCGCCCAGCCGGAGTAGCTGTTCAGCATCGACACCACCACCGGCATGTCCGCCCCGCCGATCGGCAGGATCAAAAGGAAGCCGAGCGCCAGCGCCACCAGGATCAGGAGCAGGAACGCCGCCCCCGACTGCCCGGCGCACATCCACACGATCAGGAGAATGATGAGGATCCCGAGGCCGGCGTTCAGCGGGTGCTGGAACGGGAACACCAGCGGCTTGCCCGAGACCAGCCCCTGCAGCTTGGCGAAGGCCACCAGCGAGCCGGTGAAGGTGATCGCGCCGATCGCCGCCCCCAGCGCCATCTCGATCAGGCTGCCGACATGGATCGCGCCCGGCGTGCCGATATTGTAGGCCGCGGGGTCGAGGAACGCCGCTGCCGCCACGCACACCGCCGCCAGCCCGACCAGGCTGTGGAACGCCGCCACCAGCTGCGGCAAGGCCGTCATCTGGATCCGCTGCGCCACCACATAGCCGATGCCGCCGCCGATCGCGATCGCCGGCACGATCAGCCAGTAGTTCCGCACCTGCGGCAGCAGGATCAGCGTCGTCGCCACCGCCAGTGCCATGCCGGCGATCCCGTACCAGTTCCCCTGCCGGCTCGTCTCCGGGCTCGACAGACCCCGCAGCGCCATGATGAAGCACACCGCCGCCACCAGATACGCCAGCACCGCCAGGCTCGTCATGCCTCTATCCCCTCACTCCCGGGGGCCCTCGCAGGGCCGATGTCTTTGGATGGCCTGTGCGGCCTAGGATTTCTTCCGGTACATCGCCAGCATGCGGCGGGTCACCAGGAAGCCCCCGAAGATGTTCACCGAGGCCAAGAGCACCGCCAGCGCGCCGAGCAGGCTCGACGCCCCGATCACCGCCGGGCCCGCCGCGATCAGCGCGCCGACCACGATCACCGAGGAGATCGCGTTGGTCACGCTCATCAGCGGCGAGTGCAAGGCCGGCGTCACCCGCCAGACCACGTAGTAGCCGACGAAGCAGGCCAGCACGAACACCGTCAGACCGGTCAGGAAGAAGCCGTGCTCCCCCGCCGGCACTGCGGCCGCCTGCGCCTGCACCGCCAAGGCCTGGGCCTGGTCGGCCAGCCCCCGCGCCGCCTCGGCCAGGCC
>NZ_JBHYMS010000143.1:0-1662 GCF_042743185.1 Inquilinus sp. NPDC058860
AGCGGGAGAAGGGCTGATGTGCGGCATCGTCGGCATCGTCGGGAGGCGGCCGGTGTCGTCCCGCCTGGTCGAGGCGCTGAAGCGCCTGGAGTATCGCGGTTATGACTCGGCCGGCATCGCCACCCTGGTCGGTGGGCGGATCGAGCGCCGCCGGGCGGAAGGCAAGCTGGTCAATCTGGAGGCCCGGCTGGGCGAGGATCCGGTCGACGGCACCATCGGCATCGGCCACACCCGCTGGGCCACCCATGGCCGGCCGAGCGAGACCAACGCCCATCCGCATGCGACCGGCCGGGTCGCGATCGTGCACAACGGCATCATCGAGAATTTCCGCGAGCTTCGGCGCGAGCTCGAGGGCCTGGGCCACGTCTGTGCGACCGAGACCGATTCCGAGATCGTCGCCCATCTGGTGACGCATTACCTCGACCGGCAGATGGCGCCGCGCGAGGCCAGCGCCGCGGCCTTGAAGCGGCTGGAGGGGGCGTTCGCGCTGGCCTTCCTGTTCACCGGCGAGGAGGACCTCTTGGTGGTCGCCCGGCGCGGCTCGCCGCTGGCCATCGGCTTCGGCGACGGCGAGATGTATGTCGGCTCCGACGCCCTGGCGATCGGGGCCTGGACCGACCGGATCTGCTATCTCGACGAAGGCGACCGGGCGGTGATCGCCAGGAGCGGCGTCGAGATCTACGACGCCGAGGACCGGTCGGTGGCCCGGCCGGTGAAGCCGATCGCCCAGACCGGGGCGCTGATCGGCAAGGGCGACTTCCGTCACCACATGCTGAAGGAGATCTACGAGCAGCCGGCGGTGGTGGGCGACACGCTGCGCACCATGCTGGACCCGGCGACCCGGGCGATCGTGCTGCCGGCGCTGCCCTTCGACTTCGCCGATGTGCCGCGCGCCACCATCGTCGCCTGCGGCACCGCCTTCTATGCCGGCATGGTGGCGAAGCACTGGTTCGAGACCGTGGCCCGGCTGCCGGTCGAGATCGACATCGCCTCGGAGTTCCGCTACCGCGAGGCGCCGCTGCCCGAGGGCGGCCTGGCGATCTTCGTGTCGCAGTCGGGCGAGACCGCGGACACGCTGGCGGCCTTGCGCTACGCCCGGTCGCAGGGCCAGCGCATCCTGTCGATCGTCAACGTGCCGGACAGCTCGATCGCGCGCGCGAGCGACGCGGTGATCCAGACCCTGGCGGGGCCGGAGATTGGCGTCGCCTCGACCAAGGCCTTCACCACCCAGCTGACCGTGCTGGCCTGCCTGGCCGTGGCCGCGGCGCGGGCGCGCGGCGCCATCGACGCGGCGCGGGAGGCGGCGCTGTCGACCGCCCTGACCGAGGTGCCGGGCCGCCTGGCCGACGTCTTGAACCACGACGGCACGATCCGCGACCTGGCCCACCAGGTGGCGCTGGCGCGCGACGTGCTGTATCTCGGCCGCGGCCTGTCCTACCCGCTGGCGCTGGAAGGCGCCTTGAAGCTGAAGGAGATCAGCTACATCCACGCCGAGGGCTACGCCGCCGGCGAGATGAAGCACGGGCCGATCGCGCTGATCGACGACAAGGTGCCGGTGATCGTGCTGGCGCCGCGCGACGCGGTGTTCGACAAGACGGTGTCGAACGTGCAGGAGGTGATGGCCCGCGGCGGCAAGGTGATCTTCTTCTCCGACCCGGACGG
>NZ_JBHYMS010000144.1:0-1407 GCF_042743185.1 Inquilinus sp. NPDC058860
TGGAGTGGACCCCGCTGGTGAGACAGGGAAAATAGGGACAGTTCTCTGAGAAGGAGAACCGATGTCCAAGCGGGAGAGCCGGACCTTCAGCCGGGAGTTCAAGCTGGAGGCGGTGCGGCGGATCGAGGCCGGGGAGAACGTCAGCGCATTGGCGCGGGAGCTCGCGATCAAACGAGCGATCCTGTACCGGTGGCGGGATGCTTGCCGGCTGGGCGGGCCGGAGGCGCTGCGGCTGCGCGGGCGGCCAAGCAAGGCGGAGGCGTCGCAGCTGTCGGCGGCGCGGCTGGCGGCCGGCCGGGCCAATGACCTGGCCGAGGCCCGATGGCAGATCGAGCAGCTGAGCCGGAAGGTGGGCCAGCAGCAGCTGGAGCTGGATTTTTTCAAGCGAGCCTTGCGGCAGATCGAGGCGTCACGCCGGCCGAGCGAAGGGCCTGGCGCGACAGCGTCTTCGCCCTCATCCAGGCGATGACGCAGCAGCAAGGCGAGGCGCCGGCGGCGATGTCGCTGTCGGTGGAGCGGATGTGCGCGCTGGCGGGGCTGAGCCGCGCGGCGTACTACCGGGGCTGGGCGGCCAGCGAGCCGCGGCGGGAGGAGACCGCGCTCCGGGATGCGATCCAGCGCCTGGCGCTGGCCCACCGGTTCTACGGCTACCGCCGGATCGGGGAGCTGCTGCGGCGCGACGGCTGGGCGGTCAACCGCAAGCGGGTGTTGCGGTTGATGCGCGAGGACAACCTGTTGTGCCTCAGGCGCGCGGCCTTCCGGCCGCCGACGACGGACGCGCGCCACGGCTGGCCGATCTGGCCCAACCTGGCACGTCGCCTGGTCCCGACCGCGCCCGACCAGCTGTGGGTGGCCGACATCACCTATGTGCGTCTGGACGAGGCCTTCGTCTATCTGGCGGTGGTGATCGATGCTTTCAGCCGCAAGGTGGTCGGCTGGGCGCTGGACGATCACCTGAAGGCCGGCCTCGCCCTGGCGGCCCTGCAGATGGCCTTGGATGGGCGCCAGGTGATCGCAGGTGGCCTCATCCACCACTCCGACCGTGGGGTGCAGT
Organism: Inquilinus sp. NPDC058860; assembly: GCF_042743185.1. Lineage (NCBI taxonomy): Bacteria > Pseudomonadati > Pseudomonadota > Alphaproteobacteria > Rhodospirillales > Rhodospirillaceae > Inquilinus > Inquilinus sp. NPDC058860. The sequence goes on from NZ_JBHYMS010000144.1 coordinate 1,055, forward strand.
ACGCCTGCGGCGACTACGTCGACAGGCTCCGGGCGCGGGGTATCCAGCCCAGCATGAGCCGGGTCGGCTGTCCCTACGACAACGCCATGGCCGAGAGCTTCATGAAGACGCTCAAGACCGAGGAGGTGGACGGACAGGCCTATCGCGACCTGGCTCACGCCAGGGCCCAGATCGGCGGCTTCATCGAGGAGGTCTACAACCGCCAGCGGCTGCACTCCGCCCTCGACTACCTGACACCTGACGAATACGAAGCGGCCTTGCCGCCATTGCAGCAGGGGCGCGCCCCTGCTGCAATGGCATCACCAAACTGACCTGTCTCTATTTATCGTGTCTCATGTCAGGGGTGCAGTCCA
>NZ_JBHYMS010000145.1:0-1405 GCF_042743185.1 Inquilinus sp. NPDC058860
TGGACTGCACCCCTGGACTGAGACAGAAGAATTAGGGTGACATGGGCGATCGGAGGCTGAATGCCCGACAAGCCCAGGATTTCCACACGTAGTTTCCCGGCCGCGCTGAAGCAGGCGGCGATGGTTCGGCTGGAAGCCGGCGAGGCGCTGGCAGCGGTCGCCCGCGACCTCGGCATCAGCCGCAAGGTGCTCTATGGCTGGCGTGCGCTCTGGCGGGCGGAAGGGGCGGCCGGGCTCCGCCACAAGCGCGGCCCCAAGCCCGGCCTGCGCCAGCGGCGCCTGGCGGCAGCCCTCGCCCCGCCGCCCGAGCCCGCTCTGCCGGATCCGGCCGAAGCCCTGGCCAAGGCGCAGGCCCGGATCGGCGAGCTCGAACGCATCATCGGCCGGCAGCAGGCGGGCCTCGATTTTTTTCAACGTGCCTTGCAGGCCTTGGACGCGGACACGACGCCCGATCCGTCCGTGCCCGGCTCTACGCGGTCATCCAAGCCATGACCGGGAGCCGGACCCTGCAAGGCGCCGCCGCCGTCGACCAACTCTGCCAGCTCGGCCGCGTGTCGCGCGCCGGCTATTACCGCTTCCTCGAGCACAAAGCCCCGGCCCGAGCCGACGCCGATCTGCGCGACGCCATTCACCATATCGCCCTCGCGCACAAGCATTACGGCTACCGCCCGGTGACCGCGGCGCTCAAACGCCTGGGCATCGCCGTCAACGCCAAGCGGGTGCTGCGCCTGATGCGCGAGGACAATCTGCTCGTCCTGCGCACCAAGGCCTTCGTGCCCCGGACCACCGACAGCGATCATGGCTTCCGCATCGCCCCCAACCTGATCCGATCGCTCATCCCCACCGGGCTCGATCAGATCTGGGTGGCCGACATCACCTATGTCCGCCTGGCCGAGGCCTTCGTCTATCTCGCCGTCATCCTCGACGCCTTCTCCCGCCGCGTCGTCGGCTGGGCCCTCGAAGATCACCTGCGCGCCGAGCTCGCTCTCGCCGCCCTCGACATGGCCCTGCACCACCGCAGGCCGCCGCCCGACAGCCTGATCCATCATTCCGACCGAGGCGTTCAATATGCCTGTGGCGACTACACCGGGCGCCTCCACGACCATGCCATCCGCCTCAGCATGAGCGCGCCCGGCAACCCTTACGACAACGCCAAGGCCGAGAGCTTCTTCAAGACCCTGAAGAAGGAGGAGGTCAACGCCAGCGCCTACTCGTCAATTGACCACGCCAGGCGCAATATCGGCACCTTCCTGGAGACAACCTACAACCGCCAGAGGCTCCATTCCGCCCTCGGCTACAAACCCCCAACCGAATTCGAAGCTGACCTCGTCAACCCTCGACCCCACTGACACCAACAGCACCCTGTCACTTAAACTCCGTTGTCTCAGTCCAGGGGTGCAGTCCA
>NZ_JBHYMS010000146.1:0-1217 GCF_042743185.1 Inquilinus sp. NPDC058860
GTGCAGTGGCCCAGGATTTGCCGGTGAAGGGATTCACCGTGATCAGCCGTGCCCCGTCACTCGCGTCGCGCCACTCGCCCCCGATCAGCATCTGGTAGGCGGGAAGCTGTTGGTCGGCCGATGTGGGGACCGTCATTGGTTCTCCTCGGAGGCTCGGAGCACGTGCACCACTGGTCAATGATTTAACTTCATGTCGAGGCGTCGGCTGATGGAGGATCTCCATCGGCTCCCATGCTGCTTCGTGTAACCGGGCCAGTGGTGTTTCGCTGGTCATCGGGTGGCAGGGACTACTCCTGGCGCCGCTGTCAGTGCGGCGCCAGGAGCCATGGGCGGGCGCTGGTGTCAGATCTCCACTGTCGTCTTCAGCAGAGTGGCAAGCTCGGCCATGTCGGAGACGGTGACGTCAGCCGGGTAGCGGCCGTTACCGAAGGGACGCTTGCGGCGATCGATGAATGCCGACCGCAGCCCCGCGGCCTTTGCGCCGATGCAGTCGAACGCATGATTCGCCACGAAGAGGATGTCCTGTCGGCCGAGTCCGACCAGTGCGGCAGCAGTCTGGTAAGTCTTCTGGTGCGGCTTGAACGAATCGGCCTCGGCAACGGAGATGACCCGATCCCAGAGGTGCTCCGTCTTCGAGAACGGGACACCTGCTGCCAGGAGGTCCGGGTCCCCGTTGGAGAGAATGTACAGATTGAGGCCGTGTTCCTTGATCTCGGTGAGGGCCTGGACGACATCCGGGAACGGGTCGAGGCGGGTGATGTTGGAGAACAGCTCACGCACCTCGTCGTCGGTGCGCTCGATGCCGGCGCGCTCCAGCGTGTAGTCGACAGCCTCGAACCCGATCTGGGCGTACGGCGTGTGGTTGCGATGCAGCAAGCCGTCGATCATCGAGTTCTCGAAGTGGGTCCGCCGCCACCACGTGACCAGGCGAGACGGCGGGTTGGCCGTGTAACCCTTGCGTTCCAGGAACGGGGTGATCGCGCGGGTGAGGCTGCCCTGCATGTCGACGACGGTGCCGTAGAAGTCGAACATGACGGCCTTGACGTCGCGGATGTCTTCAGTGCTCAAGGGGGCAACTCCTCCTGTGTGGTCCTTCTTCGCGTTGCCACGCTAGGAGGTCTGTGAGCGTGAGGTCATTGGCCGATAGGTCACGGTCGTCCCAGCCACTTCGTGCGAAGTTCCATAGGAGGCACGCACGGCAGCTTGAAAGCATGGAC
>NZ_JBHYMS010000147.1:0-1164 GCF_042743185.1 Inquilinus sp. NPDC058860
GCCCTTGTATCTGGAGTGCAGCCCTCGCTGAGGTAGAAGAGAGGGCAGGACAGGGGCCGGTGGCCACCGGCCCCTGTCCTTGGCGGTTGGCGCCCGACAGCCCTCAGGCCACAACCGTGGGTGAGCCCTGGGACCACCGCCATTGTCGCGTACGACCGAACAGTCGCTTGGCTTACGCCCGCACGCACAAGGCAGGTTACCGTGACGCAGATCATTTGTGGAGTGGACGTCTCCGGCGAGACGTTGGATGCCCGGATCGGCCATGATGGCCGGCCCGAGCACTTTGCCCGGACCGTCGACGGGATCGCGGCGCTCGCCGCCTTCTGCCGGCAGCACGGGGTCGAGCTGATGGTGATGGAGGCCACCGGCGGATACGAGAAGCTGCCCTTCGCCCTGCTGTGGGAGGCCGGGCTGCCCTGCGCCATCGTCAATCCCCGGGCGGTGCGCGACTTTGCCAAGGCGATGGGGCAGCTGGAGAAGACCGACCGCCTCGATGCCGGCATCATCGCCTGGTATGCCGAGGTCAAGGGCATCGTCGCCCAGGCGCCGGCCAGTCCGGCCCAGCAGCAGCTGCAGGCCCTGGTCACCCGCCTGCGCCAGCTCACCGCGGCCCACACCGCCCAGAAGAACCAGCGCCGCCTGGTCGGCGAGCCCGCCGTCCTGGCCTTGTTCGACGAGCTCATCGTCGTGCTCAGGCGCCAGATGCGCCAGATCGAGCGGGTCATCGCCGGCCTGCTCGCCAGCGATCCGCTGTGGCAGGCCCTCGACCAGGCCTTCCGCGAGATCAAGGGCGTCGCCGACCGCAGCGTCGCCCGCCTCATGGCCGAACTGCCCGAGATCGGCACCCTCTCCAACAAGGCCGTCGCCAAGCTGGTCGGCGTCGCTCCGATCGCCAACGACACCGGCAAACGCAAGGGACGACGCCCGGTCCGCGGCGGCCGCGCTCCGACCCGCGCCCTTCTCTTCACCATCGCCGAAATCGTCCGGCGGCATGTTCCCGACTTCGCCGACTTCCACCAAAAGTTGAGCCAGGCCGGAAAGGCCAAGAAAGTCATCCGCGTCGCTCTCGCACGCAAACTCCTCGTCCGACTCAACGCCAAGGCCCGCGATGTCCGCCAACAACTCGCACTGGCTGCTTGACAGGCCAGACAGTCGCTCACCCGG
>NZ_JBHYMS010000148.1:0-1001 GCF_042743185.1 Inquilinus sp. NPDC058860
TTCCACGCCGTCAAACACGTGCCTTGATAGTTCGACGCGCGCGTCGGGCCTTCCTTCCACCGCTCCCCCTCATGGTCTCCGCAGTTCCGTCACGCCACCAAGCCGCGGCGGGACGGCTCACGTCGAAGCGGAAGATCACCGCTCCCGGCAGTACTTCCGCTGAACAGCACCAGACGCCTCGTCAACAAGCCCGCCGGCCATCGGGAGCGCCGACTTGACGCCGGACCGGGTACCCACCCGACTCAGCCGCACAGGCACTTGCGTACTTGCCACTTTGAGATCCATGCCCGCTCAGCACCACAGCATGACACCGGCCCACCCAAATCCTAGTAAGGGTTGGTCATGTGCGGGCTGTGATGGCGTGTTTTCCTGATCGGCCGTGTCGTTGACACAGGCAGTTACGTTTGGATCACCGCGCTGACCAGAGGAAGACGCCCGCGACGTGGAGTCCGGCCAGGGAGATGGTCGCGGTCTTCTCGTAGCGGGTGGCGACACTTCGCCACGGACGTCAGAACTGGCCGTCCGGTGTGATACTTGTGCCGGGCACCGACCGTACTGGAGAACCTGGGGGTGGATCGGCGATGCCGATGGGGGGAATACCGCAGCAACGCACGCTCGCCGAGCGGGCCACGGGCTTGACCGGCTGTCTCGCGGTAATCGGTCTGCTGTGGGCCCTGGGGCTGGCCTTTGTCCCGGCCTCGCACGAGGGACTGGAGGGCCGGCGCACCATTGAGGGCCTGTCATGCGGGGCACCTGCGCTGTTCCGTCAATCGTCCTTCGTCGAGACCCCCCAAGACGAATGGCGGCCTCTGCCTGCCACAGCCGCCGACTGCGCCGAAAAGGCTGATGCACGCATACGCAGCGCGGTCGGAGTCACTGTGGGCATGCTGCCCTTCGCCATGCTGTGGCTGTGGGGAACAGTCGCCTTGCATATCCGACGCGTCGCACCATCCCTCAACTCCCGGACCACCGGCCACGAGTCGGACCAGGAACACGGACCC